>CAYYSK010000183.1:0-7543 GCA_964474345.1 uncultured Flavobacteriaceae bacterium | reverse complement strand
ATCAAAAATCTATCCAAAAGGATTATGACAGTAGATGACAATTCAGTAGCTTCGTAGATATTGCAAATGGGATGTTTACAACTACATATCGATAATGAGCAGACACTAAGGCTGGCATACTCAAAAAAGGTTCAAAAGCCCTTAAAAAACACCCTTAGTTACTATCCTTTCGGATTGCAACAAAAAAGGTATAATGACGTAATAACCTTAAATAAAAATCACGTTGCTGAACGATTTATGTTCAATAGAAAAGAAAATAATCCAGAACTTGAATTGAATTGGTACGACGTTTCTGCTAGGAATTATGATCCTGCAATTGCTAGGTGGATGAATATTGATCCATTAGCAGATCAAATGAGAAGGCATAGTCCTTATAACTATGCCTTTGATAACCCTATTTATTTTATGGATCCTGATGGAATGATGCCGTGGTGTGACAAAAGAGAATGTTTATAAATTTTACGATTTGTCAGGTAAAATATTACAAGAAGGAATAATATCTCAAGAAAATCATAATATTGATGTTCGAGATTTGACAAGTGGAATCTATCTATTATCAATACAAGATTATGGTAATTTTAGAATGATAAAGAAATAATAATTTAAAAATCACGAGTCATCGGAAAATACCGTAAAGAAGATGTTTACAGAGAGTGAAATTTTCTAATGCAGGTTTTAGGTTTAAATAACAAGAGGTTACCAAATAAAGATAACCTCTTGTTTTATATTTAAATTTTTCCGTCTGTCAGACAGGAAAGCAAAAAAATAATTACCCTAAAAATGGATATCTATAATCTGTAGGAGTTACAAATGTTTCTTTAATCATACGAGGACTTACCCAACGTAATAAGTTTAAAGCAGAACCAGCCTTGTCATTTGTTCCAGAAGCTCTAGCTCCTCCAAAAGGTTGTTGTCCTACAACAGCTCCTGTTGGCTTATCGTTAATGTAAAAGTTGCCCGCTGCATTCTGAAGTGCTTTAGTAGCTTCTTGTATTGCATAACGATCTGTAGAAAGAATAGCTCCTGTTAATGCATATTCACTTGTTTCATCTACTAGTTTAAGAGTAGCACTCCAATCTGCGTCTTCATAGATATAGATCGTGATTACAGGACCAAAAAGTTCTGTGCACATAGTCGTATATTTTGGATCTTCAGCTACAATAACGGTAGGTTCAATAAAGTATCCTTTTGATTTGTCGTGACCACCACCTACAATAATATCTGCTCCAGCATCTGCTTTTGCTTGATCGATAAAAGAAGCTAATTTATCAAAAGAACCTTCGTGGATAACAGCTGTAATATAGTTGCTCATATCTTCTGGTGATCCCATTTTAAAAGAATTTACATCTTTAATCACTTGTTCTTTAACTGCAGGCCATAGACTTGCAGGAATGTATGCACGACTTGCTGCACTACATTTTTGCCCTTGGAATTCAAAAGCACCACGAACAATAGCGGTAGCTACTTGATTTGCAGGAGCAGATGGATGTGCAACAATAAAATCTTTTCCTCCAGTTTCTCCAACAATACGAGGATAGGTTTTATAATTATGAATATTTGCTCCAATTTTTGCCCAAAGGTCTTTAAATACATGAGTAGATCCTGTAAAATGTAATCCAGAAAAATCAGAGCTTGAAATTACGGTATCTGTAATCATTACTGGATCTCCGTGAACTACTTGGATAACTCCATCAGGAACTCCTGCTTCACGGAAAATATCTAAGATAATCTTAGCAGAAAGCATTTGACTATCTGATGGTTTCCATACGACAACATTCCCCATTAAAGCGCAACTTGCAGGTAAGTTAGCTGCAATGGCTGTAAAGTTAAAAGGAGTAATCGCATAAATAAATCCTTCTAAAGGGCGATATTCTAAACGGTTCCATGCATCAGATGTAGATTCTGGTTGTTCGTTATAAATGTCAGTCATAAACTGTACATTAAAACGTAAGAAATCTATAAGTTCACAAGCTGCATCTATTTCTGCTTGGTGTACAGTTTTAGATTGAGCTATCATTGTAGCTGCGTTGATACGAGCACGGTATGGCCCAGCAATAAGCTCAGCGGCTTTAAGGAAAATACCAGCACGTTGCTCCCAAGGAAGTTCTGCCCATGCAGTTCTAGCTTCAAGAGCCCCAGAGATGGCATCTTCTATGTGCGATTTTTCAGCAATATGATATTCTCCTACGATGTGTTTATGATCATGCGGAGGAGACATTGTTCTTGTATTTCCAGTGCGCACTTCTTGACCATTAATGTACATAGGTACTTCAGTGTGAGCATTAAAAAGTGCTTTATATGCCGCTGCTACAGCTTCTCTTTCAGGAGAACCAGGAGCATATCCTTTTACAGGTTCGTTGACAGCAATTGGTACTTGAAAAAATCCTTTACCCATAGGTGTTTTATTTTTTAATTTTAAGAGATGCGAAGGTACGAAATTGTTTACGCTTTTAAGTAAGTGAAGTTTATACTGAGTTAATCTAAGTATGAAAGAGAACACATCTCTAATCTATTCGTTTATTGTTCATCCCATTCGTAGAATTTTTTGTAAGTTGCGAGCTAATTTTCTGACCAAATTAGTATGTGTACTGTAACCTATATCCCTAAAGGGAACTCTAATTTTATTCTTACTTCAAATCGTGACGAAGCCGTTGGCCGCACTACATTAGTGCCTAGTTTCTACGATGTGGATGGAGTAAAAATGTTATTCCCTAAAGATGCTGTTGCTGGTGGATCTTGGATTGGTATTTCTGAAAAAAACACAATGATATGTTTGCTTAATGGTGGTTTTGAAAATCATATTAAAGCAGAAAAATATAAAATGAGTCGTGGTGTTGTTGTTAAAGAACTTCTTAAAGCAGATGATTTGAGTGCTGCAATTAATACTTTTGATTATCACGAAATTGAACCATTCACTATTATTGCTATAGATTGGAATACTGATTTAAAAGCTACAGAATTAGTATGGGATGGTGATAAAGCTCACATTACAGTATTATCAAATACGCCAAAAATATGGTCTTCTTCTACCTTATATGATGAAGCTATGAAACAAAAACGGTATGATTGGTTTAATGCATTTTCAAAAGAAAACACATTTGAAGCTAATGATATGTATAGTTTTCATACTACAGCTGGAGAAGGAGATAAAAACGTTGATGTCCTTTTAGATCGTGGACTTCTTAAAACGGTAAGTGTAACACAGATAGAAAAAACAGATGATAATTGTGCAATGACTTATTATGATTTGCAAAAAGGCGAGGTGCATCGCACTGAGTTTGATACAGTAACAGTTTGAATTATAACGGTAAAATAATTGTTTTAGCATTCCCAGATACTTTTGTAAAAATGTCTGATGAGTTGATGTGTAAGTTACTTCCTTTAGTAGGGTTAGGTACACGAACGCACATTAAAGCTGGTCATGCAGCACTTGTTCTTATAGAAAATGCAACAGGTCATGCGAGATACTATGATTTTGGACGTTATATTACTCCGGAAGGATTAGGTCGTGTACGTGGAGCAAACACAGATGTAGAACTGGAAATTCCTTTTAAAGCAAAAATCACAAACGATACGCTAGAAAACTTAGAAGAATTTTTGTTATGGTTAGATGCACATCCTGAAAAGACACACGGGTCTGGAAGATTAGTAGCTTCATTAAATGAGGCTGTAAATTTTGAAAAAGCATTTGCATATATTGAAAGTTTACAAAGTCAAGGAAGTATTCCTTATAAGGCTTTTGGCAATTTGGGAAGTAACTGTGCTCGTTTTGTGACAGAAACTATTCTTTCTTCTACAGAGGAAAAGCATATAATAAAAAGCCTTAATCACAATAAGAAATTTACACCTAGTACAGTTGGTAATGTTGAAAAAAGCGCTTCTAGTAAAGTTTACCAAGTAATTGGAGGTGAAATATCTGAATATAGTTCTACAGCATTAAAAGAAAATTTGACAAACTATTTTGATAAAAAAGTTCCTGAATCTTATTTTAAAAATTGTAAAAAAGATGTAGTTCTTCCAGAAGGTGCTCAATTTTTAAAAGGAATAGGGAGTAGTGCTT
This sequence comes from uncultured Flavobacteriaceae bacterium, assembly GCA_964474345.1. Classification (GTDB taxonomy): domain Bacteria; phylum Bacteroidota; class Bacteroidia; order Flavobacteriales; family Flavobacteriaceae; genus Dokdonia. The sequence continues at coordinate 3,483 of CAYYSK010000183.1, read as the reverse complement.
GGTTTCATTTACAGAAAAAAAACGATTCAAGTGTAATTATTACTCGATTTACAGAAATGGGTATTCCAGATTTTAAAGGGGAAGCAACTGTTCCAGACGGTTTTGATGTGCAAGAAAAATATTTATTTGTATATGATAGTAACTGTGCTTTCTGTTCAATACAACAGAGCGACATAGTGTTTCGTTTTGATTTAACGAGAAAAGAAATACCTTCTTCTAATTTAAAGCAAAGGGAGTACTTAGTTTAAACGCAGGTATTTTTACTTTAAACTTTTTTGTGGTTGTAAAGTTGATCATATGATAATGCCCTAGCATAGCACCAAAAGGAGATGTGAGTAGACAACCAGAACTATAGGTGTGTTTTTCTCCAGGTTTTATAACAGGCTTTTTCCCTATAACACCTTCACCATCTACAATTTCAGGAGAATTTAACGCATCGTATATTTTCCAATGACGTGCCATAAGTTGAACAGAGTCTTTACTTTGATTTTCAATAGTCACACGATATCCAAAAGCAAAATGCATTTTATAATTTTTATAAAATGTCCCTTCAAAGGTAGTTTCTACCGAAATTTTTATCCCTCTTGTTACTTGTTGTACCATGATGATATTAATAAAAAGCAGCTGTCAATGCAAAAAATATTAACGCAAATAGAGAAGTTGATACTAGAAAGACAACATTTAAAAATACAAATTTTATTAATGTAATAACGCGATTTTGCTTATAAAAGTTTCTTAATGCCTTATAAAAATAAAACGGACCGATAAATGAGAGTAATAAACCAGCAATCAAATTTTGCGTAGGAAGCAGTAAATCGGGAACTAAAGCAATTAATAAAATAACAAAAATCCAACTGAAAATATGGAAAATAAATACCATATGTTCCATATAATTGGCTCTCTTTTTTGAATAAATAATCCAGAAAAATATAGCAAAAATTGGTGAAAAAAAGAATAAAAAGAAAGGTATTTTTGAAGCTAGATAGTTTATAAACCGTAATGGATTTTTTCCAACCCTTTCGATAACTTCATTTTTGCTATATAACCAAACGTTTGTTTTTGTTTTATCATAATTAAGACTATCAAGTGCTTTACTAGCATTAGCTATTTCGGTTGCTTGATAGAAGTTTCTAAATAACTCAAATTTTTTAAAAAAACGTGAGAAGCCATTTAAAGTGTCCATGTCTTTTTGAGTTATATAGGTGTATCCTAATGAATCCTTTGTTTTTGCACTTTCTATTCTTTTACGCTCTGTTTCTTTTTTGGCATCCTTGATAGCAGCTTTTATTTCGTTATTAAACTGAATAGGAATACCTTCTATTTTAGGAATAGAATCTTGTAAAGTATTATCTATTGCCTGAACCGCTTCTTCATTAATAGCTGCTTTAGGAAAGTCAATATCACTTCCATTAAAAAATGAAAGAGCACCTATAATAATAAAATAAAATATACTAGCGCTTAAAAAAAATCGAAATGGATTTGCGTAATGAAAACGTTTACCATCTACATAATAGCGTGTGATGGTACCTGGTTTAAAGAGTAAATCTTTTAAGGTATGTCTAAAACGAGAATCATAGGTGAATACACTTAATACAAACTCATTAAAAAAATCCCTGAGAGTAAGTCGTTTTGTAGTATTGAGTTGTCCACAGTACGCACAAAAACGATCTGTAAGATCAAGAGGATGACTACAATTAAGGCATTCAACCCCACGATACTTTATGGCTTTACGACTATTTGGTTTTATCGAAGTTTCCTTCATTCGATAAATATAGCAGTTTTATACTATTCTTACTTCAAATAATTGTAAAGTAAATTCGGCAATATCTTAATTGGTTATAACTGAGGAGTTACTGCTGCCTACACCTAATAACTCATCAAAACGTCCCCCAGGACGACGGTAATATACCAATACTTGATATTCATTTTCAGTTTGCCAATAATTCCCACTCACCGCGCGTTCCTCATCTATGGTTCCGTCTGCTTTAACAAGAACATATTTGTAGTTGTAGAACCCTTGTTTAAGTAACATAGGTAATTCATATTTATAAGTCTTAGGATTGTAGATTAATTCAGTAGACTTATTAATAGTGTAATTATTAAAATTACCATACACGTGTAATTTTTCACCTTCTGCTAGTTGAGGATGTTCTAAGCTAAAGTGTATCCATGCATATTCAGCTTCTGATCTAGGAGTTCTTCCTTGTAAGGTAGTTATTGTAAAATTTCCGTTAATATCTGGATTATACGTATATGGAATGTCATAACGAGCAAGATTTGTGTATAGATAATTATGATATAAGCTTTTAAGTTCTATGTATTGAATGGCCGCTGTAGAACCTCGAACATCTTTATTTTCAAAATTGAAAAATTCATTACCAGCCCAAAATGCAGTTTCTTGATCATAACGGTATTCTAATTTATTACCTATTGTGTATTGAGGAGGAATACCCGTAAGCCCTGTTTTAAGATTGTTATTTTGTAAAATAACAGTTTTGATATTTTGCTTAGGATTAATAATAAGTTGTTCTCCACTATCTATAAAAAAACGAACCACTTGTTTTGTATTTATATACTTGAAATCTCTAGATCTTTTAATTTGTACCCCTACAGCTAATTGAGGAGAATAAATCATAAACTTTCTAGAAAAGATGAATTCTCCATCTTCATCATAAATACTAATCAAATAGTTGCCAGTTTTAGTAAGGCGTTGTGTAAACTTATTTGGAATGTTTAATTGGTAATTAGAATATAATTGTAAAGTAGCTACTGAATTTTCAATATCTAAGATACGTACATTATCCATGCCTACCATAAATTCAGAACGAACGAGCTTGCTAGGAGTCCAATCTGCATCATAATGCGTGATTTTATAATAATAATCACGCTCATCGCCTATAATGTCATCAAAACTTAATTGTAACGGTTCTCCCAACTTTACTGTAGGTAACTTTCCTAAAAAAGTATCACCTCTAAATTGTACTGATTTTATATAATTAGGCTCTGGCATTTCTTCGACTACCTGACCAGATAGGGTAATGCCGTAAAAAACAGTTAAAAAGTAAAATAATGTAAAAGATGCCTTCATAGATGATAGTTAACAGTCAAATATAATCAAATTCTATACCGAGATAATTTTTTAGACATATACGCTTTCGCGAAAGCATACCCTTTAAACAAATCTTATATATTTTAGGTAATGTCTTACGTATAAACGCTCTAAAATAGAGTTTATGTATGCTATTTGTCTAATGTCTTTCGAATCTCATTATTTAGAATCTTTATAAATAATATGTTCCCTTTTTTAGGGTGTGTAAAAACGTATAGAAATTTGTAAATTTGCACACCTTAAAATAGTAAGGTTTTAGATAACAAAAATCTACTGACATATGTCAAAAGACATCAGAATTAAAAAAGGTCTTGATATACGATTAGTAGGCGAAGCAGAAAAGAATATTTCTGAAGGCCCACGATCGAGAACTA
>CAYYSK010000182.1:0-7545 GCA_964474345.1 uncultured Flavobacteriaceae bacterium | reverse complement strand
AGCAATAGCTTTACCATCCCTGGATGCGGATGCCATGTAGGACATCAGTAAAGTAGGAATTAGAAAAATGAAATATGAATGTTGATCTATTCAAATTTCATTAACATCCTCGCGGTGATGTGTTAAAAGCATTTTGTAGGAAAAATCACAAAATACTTTTAATCTTCCGTTATTATGATTTGAAGGCATCAGTAAAAATTAGAAGCGTGAAGTCCAAAAAATAAAAGCCTCCCTTCTGATAAGGAGGGATTGAGGGAGGTGTAATTTTAATCACATATCAGTTTTGAACATACTATTAGTTTATTATTAAAGGTTATGAATAATCTAGGGAAGCAAAAAATAGAAATAGTCAAAAATTATATCTATGCATATAATCATTTTGATGTGAAAGGAATCCTAAAAAATCTATCTTCAGATATTGTCTTTAAAAATAGTACTAATGAAGAAATTGATTTAATTACTAATGGCATAGAAGAATTTAAAGCACAAGCAGAAAAAACGACTTCATTTTTTAGCCATAGAGAACAAAAAATCATAAATACAAAACAAGAAGGTAATGTACTAACTATTGATATTGATTATCAAAGCACTTTAAAAGTTAATTTTCCTAATGGATTACGTAAAGGAGAAATCATACATTTAAAAGGCAAATCGGTTTTTACATTTAGAAAGCATCAAATTATTGAGATCAATGATATTAGTTAATGAAATAACGATAAAGACTTTCACCAAAATAAAATAGAGCAATACTCTATTTCTAAATAAACAATAACAACACTTCTACTAGAGTTCATGCTGAGCATAATCGAAGTACAAAAGTAAAATGAATATCAACCATGAAAAAAACACTTTTCCTATTCACATTAATAAGCTTCTTGAGCATTTCAACGTATGCTCAAGACAAAATGATGATGTCCAAAGAAATGACATCTCAAAAAGTACGTGTCCCTGTAGATGAAACTGTTGTTACAAATCATACGACAACAATCAAGGGGAAAACAATTCCATATACAGCTACAGCTGGGTTTCAACCTGTATGGGATGAAGAAGGCATTCCTGTAGCTTCACTACTATATACCTACTATAAACGTAGTGATATCAAAAATGATGAGAACAGACCGTTGGTTATTTCTTTTAATGGAGGACCAGGATCTGCTTCTGTATGGATGCACATTGCCTATACCGGACCTCGTATCTTAAAGATAGATGATGAAGGTTTTCCTGTACAACCCTATGGTATTAAAAGCAATCCAAACTCTATTTTAGATGTAGCAGATATTGTATTTATAAATCCTGTAAATACAGGGTATAGCCGTATGCTTCCCGGGAAAGATGGAAAAATGCCAGACAAAAAAATGTTCTTTGGTGTCAATGCAGATATCAAATACCTTGCAGACTGGGTAAATACCTTTGTAACTCGTGTCAATAGATGGCGTTCTCCAAAATACCTTATCGGAGAAAGTTATGGTACTACACGTGTTTCTGGATTGGCAGCTGAACTTCAAAACAGAAAATGGATGTATATCAACGGAGTGATATTAGTATCTCCAACGCAAATAGGGTTTGAATTTGATGGCCCTGTTGAAGTTGCAAATCGACTTCCTTATTTTACAGCTGCCGCCTGGTACCATAAAGCATTGCCTACTACCTTACAGAATAAAGATCTTCTTGAAGTTCTTGCAGAAAGCGAACAATATGCCGTAAATGAGTTATTACCTGTTATGGTTAATACTGGATACATAGATCCCACAAGAAAAGAAGCTGTTATTAAAAAAATGGCGTATTATTCTGGTTTATCAGAACGTACTATTAGGCAACATAATCTAGAAGTACCGAAAGCTTATTTCTGGAAAGATTTATTAAGAGATCGCGATGGACTAACTATTGGTAGATTAGATTCTCGATATAAAGGTTTAGACGTTAAAGAAGCTGGTGATCGTCCTGATTATAATAGTGAACTTACTGCTTGGTTACACGCTTTTACACCTGCTATTAATTATTATTACCAACAAGAATTAGATCTCAAAACAGATTTGAGTTATAATATGTTTGGGCCTGTACGTCCTTGGGACCGTACTAATAATAATGCAGGAGCCAGTTTAAGAGAAGCTATGGGGGTAAACAAAAACCTTCATGTAATGATCCAGAGCGGTTATTTTGATGGAGCTACTACCTATTTTAATGCAAAATATGTAATGTGGCAATTAAATGCTTCTGGAAAATTATCTGATCGTTTAAGTTTTAAAGGATATCGTAGTGGTCACATGATGTACTTACGTAATGAAGATTTAATTAAAGCAAACGACGATATCCGTGATTTTATTAAAAAATCATCTGCAAATATCAGTCAAGGAGCGAGGTATTAAAGGCACAAAAAGTATTATACACAACATTAAGCTAGTAATATGTGTGCATACGCTTTCGCGAAAGCGTATAATAGAATTAAAAACTATGACAGCAATAAAAAAAATACGACAACTCGGAGCACAATGGGAAACGCAAGACCCTTTTTTATTTTGTGCGTATCATCTAGATAATTATCCTAAAGGAAATTCAGCACTAGGTCCAGATGCTTCTTTAGCAGGTCGCAATATAGGTATGGATTTTCACGGAAAAGATGGTTGGAATATGTATCATGGACGGACAGTACCTGGTTTTCCCGCTCATCCACACAGAGGATTTGAAACCATTACTGTAGTAGAACGAGGTCTTGCAGACCATAGCGATTCATTAGGAGCTGCAGGCAGGTTTGGAAATGGGGATGTACAATGGATGACCGCTGGTAAAGGCGTACAACATAGCGAGATGTTTCCTTTACTAAACCAAAAAGAAGAAAATCCACTTTTATTATTTCAATTATGGCTTAATCTTCCTAGGGCTAGTAAAATGGTAGAACCACATTATAAAATGTTGTGGCATGAAGATATTCCTGTGGTAAACCATAAAGATGCAAATGATCATACAATTAAAGTAAAAATAATTGCCGGTGATTATCAAGGTACAAAAGCTTTGCCTCCTGCTCCAGATAGTTGGGCAGCACAAAAGGAACATGGAGTTCAGGTCTGGCTTGTGACTTTAGAAGCTCAAGCAACTTGGGAAATACCTAAAGAAACATTTGGCCTGAATAGAACTTTATATTTTTATGAAGGACACGAAATTACTACTGAAGGGTTTCATATTCCTAAAGATCATGGAATAGATCTCTTATCTGATCAAGATATTATCATTCAGAATGGAGAAAAAACAAGTTCTTTTTTATTTATTCAAGGAAAACCTATTGGTGAGCCTGTAGTAAAACAAGGCCCTTTTGTTATGAATAGTCACCAAGAAATTCAGGAAGCTATTCAAGAATATCGCCAGACAGAATTTGGTGGATGGCCTTGGCCTTCTCATGATCATACACATAATAGAAATAAAGGTCGTTTTGCCATACATGCTGATGGCAAAGAAGAGATTAAAAAAAACCTCCACTAAAAACGGAGACTTTGATTTTAAGATTAGACCCAAAGGGTTATAAGACTCATTCATGATGTTCTTAATATTTTACGTAACGTTTAACCCGAATTATGCATTAGAAAATCTTAATTTTATTATGTTGGTTATTTTTACTTGAAATATGAGCTTGCTCATCAAGAACTAATAAATAATTCGGATTATATAAATATTCAATAAAAAAACATCACTCAAATGAATTTTGAGTGATGCTCTAAAACGATATAATAATAAATATAAAGAGGCCTTAGTAAATTCTTCGAAGTGCCCTTCTGTCATTTGCATTAAACTCTCCATTTGCCCCTGAACTAAAACAAGCATTCATTAAAGATGTAGCATCATTACCTGTTGGTGTTCCAGAAATGTGAACAGCTCCTACCCCAGCTTGACCTTCGTTTGTATTTTGTCCACAACTAATACGATTAAACCAATCTGTATGTCTAAATCCAACAGAATGTCCAATCTCATGTGTAATTACATGCTCGTGCACATTTCTAGAAAATGAAGCGAGGCCATGTATTTCAATAAATTTATTTGGTCTACCATTAGATGGAAATCCAGCAGAACCTCCAGATCCACCTTGATTAACAGTATCATCAAAAACAACCATATCTGCGTTATTTATAGCATTTTGAGATGATCCAAAGGTTAATCTAAATCTTAGATTATGCCCACTTAGATTATTATAATTTCTAACAGCATCACGTAAACCATTTCGTGCTCTACCAGATAGTCTTTGACTTCCGCCTGTAAATCCTAATATGTCAATGGTACGATTAGCTCCTGTTACAAGATTATTGGTACGATATTGTCGTGTATTAATATCATCACTTTCATCTCCAGTCGGAACTTCCATTTGCATTAGCGTTTCTACAGTAATTGCAATATCATTCCCAATATAAATACGTTCTTCTACAGTACCATCTGGTAAATGAAAATCGCCTTTAGTCAAGCTTCTCGCATCCAATTCTAAAGCTTGAACCATACTGATTATTCTTTGATTTGTAACTGGTTCTCTTCCTGGATCATAATCATTAATGATATCATTTTCAATTTCAATAATTTCAAGATTTGTTTCTTCTTCTAAAGTAGCTTCATCACGCTCACAACTTAAGAATAAAAAAGTAGCCCCTAACATTAAACAAAATGCTGATTTTAAATTTGTTTTCATTTTAATAAATATTTTGATTAGTAACGTTCAAATATAATAATAAAAAATGTAAAATTTATGAGTATATTATAATCTTTTAACTTAAATTATAATAAATATTACAGTAAAACCACAAAATAATCAATTTTAATCATTATTTTGTAAATTAAATTTACAAGTAAAATAATCATTAACACACAGTGTGTTACGAGAATTCTTACACTTTTAATATGAAAAAAAAGCATTATTTAAAAAATTAAATAATGCTTTTTAAAAATGTAATAATAAAAATTATAGTAAACTCTTTAGATTGCTTTCTTTTCTTTTGAATGAAATAATTCATTTTCTTTTGAGTTAAAAAAGCATTCAATATTAGGTTTATGTTAATAACAAATATATATTTGACTGCTCTATAATTAGTAATAATATAATGAATTAACATAAAAAATGTTAAAAATTACGGTAAACCCGTAAAGTGTTACATTGTTTATTCTTATTTAGAAAGTAAAAGGATAAATAGTTCTATAGTACAATTCATTAACACCTATATATATTATACGTGCTAAATCATTAAAAAGATTTTTAAGAATATATTTAATTACTTTTTTAAAAAATAATCTTGTAATTTTATATACAACAAGAGTATTAAATAACAGGATTTACATGCAAAAAGAGTTATCACACATTATGATAACTCTCGTCTTTGTCAAATATATTGGCTAAATTTAATATTCTTCAAAATCTAATGGATCAAAGTTTTTAAAATGCCCATTCATTTTTATAATCTCTTTAGTACGATTAACAGATCGTATAGTAGGTAATATTGTAGTGAGATGTTGAATTAAATATTGATACCTTTCTTCTTCAGAAGCAATTTGTAGTAATTCGTATTCTTGGAAAACTGTAAGTCCCATTTTATGTGATAATGTATAACTAGTAATTTTAGTAACATCTGTAATAGGAGGTGCTATATCTAGTTCTGTATAAAATGAGTTAAGCATCTCTATAAATTTTTTCCTTGAGGATGTTGTTCCATCTTTAATAAAATCTATAAAATGTACAATAGCGCCAGCATATAATTTATCATCTAGCCTGCTATAAAAATCTACAAGTTTAAAAACACGTATTCCTTTACATATAATATCACTAGCACCAGAAGGGTACCTTCTCACTACCTTTAGAAGTTCCATTTCTGTTCCATACTGCAAGTTCTTATTTATATATGCTGGGATACCGAATGTGATTTTTTCTTCTTCACAATCTTCAATTAATTGTTGATATCGTTGCTCAAAAATATGTAACGAAAGTTCTTCATCTGGAAATGCTACTAATTCAAGCGGAAACATAGCTAATGTGGTCGTCATTTATACTAAATTTTAAATGAAATGTACAAAAGAACGTCTCAATTGTTATCGAAATCTTAAATTTTAACCTTCTTGTTGAACTTTTTAGCTTTTAGCTATTGTCTATTAAAGATAGTCTACTAATTTCGTATGCTTAATAATTAAAGAAATGACAAACAAAGATCTTTTACAAGTAGTTCGAGAACACGGAAGTCCTGTGTATGTGTATAATGCTGCAACTATCACATCTCAATATAAACGCTTAACTACAGCTTTTAAAAAGGTCAAACAATTGCGCTTAAACTACGCTGTTAAAGCGTTAAGCAATATTTCGGTATTACAACACATCCATAGTTTGGGAGCTGGATTAGACACTGTTTCTATACAAGAGGTACGCTTAGGAATCGCTTCCGGATGTCCTGTAGACCGTATTATATTTACTCCCAACGGAGTCTCTCTTTCTGAGATAGAAGCTGTAGCAAAAATGGGAGTCCAAATCAATATTGATAATTTATCAATACTTGAACAATTTGGTACCAAATATCCAGATGTTCCGGTGTGTATTCGTATAAATCCGCATGTTATGGCTGGAGGGAACACTAATATTTCTGTAGGTCATATCGATAGTAAATTTGGTATAAGTATTCATCAAGTACCGCATCTTTTACGCATTGTAGAAAATACTAAAATGACTATAAATGGAATTCATATGCATACAGGAAGTGATATCTTAGATATCGATGTATTTTTATATGCTTCTGAAATTCTTTTTGAAACGGCAAAGCAATTTCCAAATTTAGATTTTATTGACTTTGGAAGCGGATTCAAAGTACCCTATAAGTCTGGAGATATTGAAACTAATATAGAAGAACTAGGAAAAAAATTAGGAGATCGTTTTAACACTTTCGCAAAAGCGTATGGAAAACCACTTACCTTAACTTTTGAACCTGGTAAATTTCTCGTGAGTGAATCTGGTAAATTTCTTGTAAATGTAAATGTTGTTAAACAAACAACTTCTACTGTATTTGCTCAAGTAGACAGTGGTTTTAATCATTTGATTAGACCTATGCTTTATGGAAGTCGTCACGAGATACATAATATCAGTAATCCAAAAGGTAGGGAACGGTTTTATAGTGTTGTAGGATACATTTGTGAAACAGATACATTTGCAAACAATAGACGTATTGCTGAAATCAGTGAAGGAGATATTCTTTCGTTTAGTAATGCAGGTGCATATTGTTTTACGATGGCAAGTAATTATAACAGTCGTTATCGTCCTGCTGAAGTTTTTTGGAAAGATGGAGAAGCTCATTTGATTCGTAAAAGAGAAACATTTGATGATTTACTTCATAATCAAATTCCACTCAAAACAATAGCTACTTCTGACATTTAAAATAAAGTGATTAAAATCATTTTATTCTGTAATAAAAACGCATAAAGTACAATCTCTAAATAAGAGATAACTATATGCGTTTTTTTAAGTCATCAATGAAAGCTATTAAACTCGAATTATGCATTAGAAAATCTATTACATCACAAAACCACTGCAAGCACTATCAC
>CAYYSK010000181.1:0-7558 GCA_964474345.1 uncultured Flavobacteriaceae bacterium | reverse complement strand
TTTTTAAATATTTTAATACTAGTATTTTTAATCAAAATCTTGATCAGAAATACCTTCGTTTACTTTGATTTCTGTAACATTAAAATCAAGTTTTTGTGGTCCAAAAGATTGTGATAATACAAATGGAAACTTAATTCCTTCTAAATCTTTATAATCTCCATAAGATAATGTCTGTGTGCCTGCAGGTGTTGTTGTAGCCTCTTGTAACTTAAGGCCTGTTTTTACACTATATGCAATGGTTTTTTCATCAGAAATTCTCAATATATATGCATCTTCGCCTTGCACTCTTTCTATTTTTTCAAGAGTAGCACCTCCTTGTAACCAGTTTACTTCTGGAAATGGCGATGATTCTGCTTGAACTTGTTTTAATTCTTCATCAGAAAAATCTTTACGTTGTCCACTAGCAACAATATATCCTTTATTTCCATCAAGCACTTGTTTTGACATAGAGTTTCCTGCCATCATAATATCTTGAACAAATTGATTTTTAGTAGTTTTCTTAAGTTCAAGGTTTAAAGTTTGCCCTTGTATAGAAGCTTCAGCTTTGATTAATACAGAATTTACGTTTGCTATAGCATTAGTGCCTCCTATAGCATCTATGTAGCTTTGTAGTACTTTGGTTACATTAACATCTGCAGGGATTTCTTTTTTAAACTCAGGTCTAGCAACTTTTTTTCCTGTTTTGTCATAATAGTTTACTTTTAGTTTTCTACCATTAACAACAATGTTTTCTAAATTTTCTGCAACTTCACTCCCTTTTCCAGTAACAACAATTTGTGCATTCTCTCCTTGGAAATATTTTTTGGCAGCATTTTGAACATCACTCTTAGATACTTTATTGATATTTGAAAGGTAATTTTTATAGAAGTCTTTAGATAATCCTCTAGTTTCTATATTATACGCATAATTTGCAATTGTTTGTGGACGTTCTAATGCTAATACAAAATCACCAACATATTTTGCTTTAGCATTTGCAAGCTCTTCATCAGAAACAGGTGTAGTACCTATTTTTTCAATCTCTTTTACAAATTCTACAACAGCACTATCAGTTACAGCATTACGTACACTTGCAGAAGCGCTAAAACGACTTACTGTTTTATCGTTACTTCCTATTCTTGAGTAAGCTCCATATGTATATCCTTTATCTTCACGAAGGTTATTAAATAAACGAGCCTCCCCTCCTCCTCCAAGGATTTTATTTGCAATAAGGGTTGGGAAATAATCAGTATCACTCATTTTTAGTGATACGGTATTTTGAACAGCAATTTCAGACTGTACAGCATTATCCATAGATACAAAATCGATTTCTGTTTCTGAAGGGTTTTTAGGAGTTCCAAATGGTGTTGTTGGAATAACACCTGTTTTCCACTTCTTGAAATTTTTCTTAACCGCCTTTTCTACATCTTTAAAATTGACATCGCCTATAATGATTAGATATGCATTATTTGGGCGGAAGTAATTACTATGAAACTCTTTAACATCAGCTAAAGTCACATTATTAATTGTTTCTTCAGTAGTATATTCTCCAAATGGGTGATCTGCTCCATATGCTAGTAAGCCTTGTACTCGACCTGCTATAGCAGAAACACTTTTTTCACCATTTTTTAATCCTTCAATAATACGTTCTCTTTCTTTATCAAACTCTTTTTGAGTAAAATTTGGATTGATTCCGGCATCTGCCATTAATTCTAAAATACGATTAAAGTATTTAGATAATCCATTTGCAAAAGCGCTTTGAGAACCAAAATTGATAGAAGATCCTAAAAAATCTACTTCTTCATTAAAATCATCTTTAGAAATAGATTGTGATCCTTTTCCTAATAAAGAAGAAACAAGATCTGTAGTTCCTGCTTTATCTCCTTCTACAATAAGAGGGTTATCCATAGTAAGTTGGATAGATACTCTAGGAAGTTTATGATTCTCTACTACTAATACTTTAAGACCATTCTTTAATGAAAATGTATTAGGGTCTTGTAAGTTAATTGTAGGGGCTGGCCCTGGTTCAGGCTGCTTACTACGATCTATTTGTGCAAATGATGCCGTTACCAGTAGTAAAAAGGCACCTAGTATAATATTCTTTTTCATTAGTTTTCTTTTGCTGTTTCTGGTAAATATTCTAAAATAATGCGTTGTCCTTTCTGTAAATATTTTACAGCGACAGCTTTAATTTCTTCACGAGTAATGGAGCGATAAATGTCAATCTCAGTATTAATTAAACTTATATCATCATAAAGCATATAATAGGTAGCCAAAGATCCAGCGATCCCCTCAACACTACTATTTGAATTTACAAAACGATTTTCAAATTTGTTTTGTAATTTTTGATAATCACGTTCAGATATTAATTCAGTCTGCATTTTCTCAATCTCTTCATCCATCTCTGTAATAAGGTCATCAAGGCTCGTTTCTCCTAGTGGTAACCCTCCTATTAAATAAGATCCGTAATCTTCTTGCGAATTATTAAAAGCAAATACTTGTAAAGCCATTTTTTTGTCATCTACTAGTTTTTTTGTTAATCTAGAACTAGGACCATCACTTAGTACTGAAGAAACCATATCGAGAACATAAGCATCTCTTTCTGTTTGTGCAGGAGTTCTGTACCCTAAAAAGATAGCAGGTATTTGAATATTAGGATCGTATACTTTTTTTCTAATATTTCCAGAAATTGGCTCTTCTACAAACGTATTTCGTTTAATATCTTTTCCTCTTGGGATAGGTCCAAAATAATCTTGAATCATCTTCTTTGCACTAGCAGTTTCAAAATCACCAGCAACAACAAGAACAGCATTATTAGGCACGTAATATGTCTTACTAAAATTTTTAAAATCTTCTAGTGAAGCACTAGCAAGATGATCTAACGATCCGATAGTTGACCAACGATATGGGTGTTTTGTAAATAATAATTTCCCTATTTCTTCTTGAAATCTTCCATAAGGGGCATTATCAACACGTAATCTTCGTTCTTCTTGAACAACTTCTTTCTGCGTATCTACACCTATTTGATTAATAATCGGGTGTAATAAACGTTCAGACTCTAACCATAAGCCCAATTCAAGGTTATTAGATGGAAAAACTTCATAATAATACGTCCTGTCTTGAGATGTATTTGCATTATTACGTCCTCCATTTGAAGTCACTATCTTAAACCATTCTCCTCGTTCTACATTTTCTGTTCCTTCAAAAAGTAAGTGTTCAAAAAAATGCGCAAATCCTGTCTTTGTTGGATCTTCGTTTTTTGCACCTATATGGTACATTACAGATGTAGTCACAACTGGAGCACTATTATCTTGATGTAGAATTACGTGCATTCCATTGTCTAAATCATACTCTTCATAATTTACTTTTTGGGCATTCATAGCAAACCCAACTAGTAATAAAAAAGTAACTGCAAATACAGTTTTTTTCATAGTTTTTATATTAAATTATAATTAATATAATATGTAGCGATTTTAATAAAATGTTACATATTATATGTAAAAATAATTCCAAATATATTAGTACTCGCATATTTGATATAATTATCATAATTTTAACATACTGTTTTAGTTTTAAAATGACCTTTACAATTTAAGTTTTATACGTACTTTAGTACTGTAAATAGGCTTTATGAAAATCATTTTTTTAAGTATAATTATCAGTTTTGTTTTTTCTTCTTTGGAAGCTCAAAATCTCGCAGTTTTAAAATATAAAGGAGGTGGTGATTGGTATTCTAACCCTACTTCTATTCCCAATCTTATTACATTTTGCAATGAAAATATAAATACTGTTATGGATAGAAAACCAGAGACCGTTGATCCAGGGAGTATTGATATCTATCAATATCCTTTAGTGCATATGACTGGACATGGTAATGTGTTTTTCTCTGATGAAGAAGCAGAAAATTTACGCAATTATTTAGAAAGCGGTGGTTTCTTACATATAGATGATAATTATGGTATGGCCGAGTATCTTCCAAAGGAATTAAAAAAAGTATTTCCAGATCAAGAACTTGTAGAGATACCTGCATCACATGCCATTTTTTCGACTGCATTTAAGTTCCCTCAGGGGTTACCAAAAATCCATGAACACGATGGTAAACGTCCACAAGCATTAGGATTGTACTCTAAAAATAGATTGGTTGTTTTGTTTACTACAGAAAGTGACTTAGGAGATGGTTGGGAAGATCCTGAAGTGCATAATGATCCTGCTTCAGTACGTCAAAAGGCGCTACAAATGGGAGCTAACATCGTTAAATATGCTTTTGAAAATTAAATGAGGTTACATTATTATTGTAGTTCTTGTCAAAAAGAAAATAGCTTTAAAACCAAAGCTAAGAATCGTTTTGAACTTCGGACTGAGAGAGGAAACATCATTTCAGAATACTGTAAACATTGCGGCACTATAGTAAAACGTCGTATAAATATGGTATATGCAAAATCCAATAAATGGATACTGATTATTGGAACTTTCTTTGGTATTGTTTTTACTACTTTAACTTTAATTTTTTCAATAGCAATTTCATTGGGTTTTTTGTTATTTGTATCACCTTTTGTTCTTACAATACCGTTCATCGCATGGATAAATACAGAAAGAAAAGCAAGTGCTTTTAATGAAGTTATGCTAGAAGATGGATAATAAACAACTTACTCATAAACATTTTAAAAATGATTTCAAAAAGAGAGAAATCATAGTACTTTGTGATCATGTAAAAAGCCCTGCAAATATTGGAGGTATTTTTCGCCTTGCAGATGCTTTTGCAATTTCTGAAATTGTTTTTCACGGTACGCACATAAATTTAACAAGTAATAGATTAAAAAAAACAGCAAGAAATACTCACAAAAGCATACCATTTAGCGAAAGCGAAAACCTTATAAAAGAAATAGATATTCTAAAAACACAAGGATATACAATTCTAGCGCTAGAAATTACTTCCAAAAGCATTCCTATAGCATCATTTGATATAACTGGTTATGATAAAATTGCATTGGTTATAGGAGATGAACGTAATGGCATAACTCCTGATATCTTAAATAATGTAAACCAAACACTTCATATCCCAATGTATGGACATAATAGTAGCATGAATGTAACACAAGCAACAGCAATTGCTTTATATTGTTTGAGTATATAGTAACAAATCCTTAAAGAGACCGTCAAACGAATTATAACATTCATCAAATTAGTATCTTTATAAAAATGAAATCCAATACAATCACATATGGAATTTTACGTGCTGTAGGAATTTTAGCAGGTATTATACTTTTATTTTATTTCTTATACCAAATACGTAGTGTTTTAGCCTATATCGTAATTGCTGCTATAATTTCACTCATAGGTAGACCAATTATTCGTTTTTTAAGAAGACGTTTAAAATTTAAAAATGGCCTTGCAGTTGGGTTTACAATGATCATAATTTTTGGAATATTATTTGGAATAATGGCCATGTTTATTCCGCTTATAGCAGAACAAGGTCATAATCTTTCGTTATTAAATTTAGATAGTTTACAAAACGATTTAGCTAATTTATTTAATCAAATAAACACTTATTTCTCTGATAGAAATATTGATTTGTTTAAAACATTAGAAAGTATGGATTTAGCTTCTACTTTTAGCTTTGGAGCTATTCCTAATCTATTGAATAGCCTATTAGGAGCTTTAGGTTCTTTTAGTATTGGACTATTTTCAATTATTTTTATCACATTTTTCTTGTTAAAGGATAGTGCGCTACTCCATCAAGGTATTATGACCTTTGTAAAAGATACTAATGAATATAGAGCTACACAGTCTTTTAATAAAATTAAAGATTTATTATCACGTTACTTTTTAGGTTTATTACTTCAAATTTTAGTATTATTTATATTATATACTACTATTTTACTCATTTTTGGGATTAAAAACGCGCTAGTAATTGCATTCTTATGTGCTTTATTAAATCTCATTCCTTATGTAGGTCCGTTAATTGGAGGGGTTATTATTATGGTACTTTCAATGTCTAGTAATTTAAATATGGATTTTCAAACTGTTATTTTACCAACGACTATTAAAGTCATGATAGGGTATCTCATTGCACAACTCATTGATAATTTTATTAGTCAACCTTTTATATTTAGTAATAGTGTAAAATCACACCCGTTAGAAATTTTCCTCATCATTATTATTGCAGGATTACTATTTGGTGTCGTAGGAATGATCGTTGCAATACCAGTTTATACAGCTCTTAAAGTAATTGCAAAAGAATTTGTTCCTGACTGGAAGATTGTTCAAAAGCTTACTAAGAATTTATAATGAATCTAGCATTAATAGGACCTGACGTTCAAGCCTATTTAGAAGAACATGATCATACTCCTATAGCTACTTTTATCTTTAAAGGAAGCCCCTTTTCCGATATTACTATTCAAGAACTAGCGCAACAACTGGAAGGAAAACGACGTACTAAATCTAAATTACCTCTCTGGCATACTACAAGAGGTATTCTTTTTCCTCCAAAAGTAAATATAGAACAAACTTCATCTCAAGCTACAGCTCAGTATAAAGCTAGCTTATTAAGTGGCAATTCTATTATTGACATTACAGGAGGATTAGGTGTTGATAGCTATTATTTTTCAAAAGTAATACCTCAAGTAACGCACGTTGAAATGAATGAAGAGGTGTCCGCTTTCGCGAAAGCAAACTTTGAAACATTAGGATCATCAGAGATTACCTGTATTATAGGAAACGGCATAGACTATCTATCTAATCAAAATACGGTATATGATACTATCTACATTGATCCTGGAAGGCGTACAGATACAAAAGGCAAAGTCTTTATGCTTGCCGATTGTTTACCTAATGTTCCTAAGTATTTAGATCTATTATTATCAAAATGTACTGTATTATATATTAAAACAGCTCCATTACTTGATCTTACAGCTGGATTAAATGAGCTTAAAAATGTATCTGAAATACATATCATCGCTGTAAAAAATGAAGTGAAAGAGCTTTTGTGGTGTTTAAATCAAAACAAATCTCAAGAAACACATATACATACTGTTAATATCACTTCCTCTATTATTGATAAGATCTCCTTTAATTTAGAAAAAACACACAGTTCAGAAGCTGTATACGATATACCTAAAACATATCTATATGAACCTAATGCTGCCTTATTGAAATCTGGAGCATTTAATTGGATAAGTAAGCATTACAATATTGATAAATTACATCAACATACACAGCTATATACAAGTGATCTTCAGATTTCTTTCCCAGGAAGGAGTTTTAAAATCACACAAGTAGTACCTTATAACAAACAATTTAAAAACACACTTTCTATCCCCAAGGCACATATTACAACACGCAATTTTGGAATTTCCGTAATAGAGCTTAGAAAGAAATTTAAAATCAAAGACGGTGGAGATATTTACCTTTTTTTTACAACATTATTACATGATAAAAAGGTGGTTTTAGTTTGTGAAAAATTATAACACCTGTCTTTTATAATTCTATCCTATAAAAAAACTCCTAGTGATTACTAGGAGTTTTTCGTTTGTTCTATATTGTTTGTTAAGGTTTACCTTTTCAATGTAAAGTGAGCTACAAA
>CAYYSK010000180.1:0-7596 GCA_964474345.1 uncultured Flavobacteriaceae bacterium | reverse complement strand
CTAAAGTGCTGCAATGAAATTGCAGGGCTTTCACCCTAATTTGAGACCAGTAAACTACCTCGAGGCAAGCCTCAGAGATTAAACCCTTTGGCGGCACCAATAAAATTATTACTTTTAAATTTTCAGTATTTTTCATAAGCAATGAAAATATTTGACTTATTATACTTTGAACATAATTCAAATTTAAATGTTCCCAATGCAAGTACCATTGAAGAGGTACTTAATGAAATTGTTACTCCAGAGTTTGAAAATATAGGACTCACTAATAGGAAGTATAAATATAAATGGAGTAGTGATTATGATACCTATGGTATTAAAAATATAATCCAATTTTCGTATCGTGGATTATATGCTAGATTTACAATTGGACAAAGCTTTAAATATATTCCTTCCACAAAGATTTTAAAATATCCTAAAGATAAATTTCATCTTTTTGAAGATGTAGATTACTTTAAAACCAATAAAAAATTATCTCTATGGAATCAAAAAATATTTGAAATAGGATTGACTAAATTTATATCTAAAGATTTAAAAACAATAAGTAAGTATCTAGCTTCTTCAAATCCATTCAAAAAAATATAGATATCGCTTTAAGGCAAATCAATAGTACAAAATCAGAATACGAAATACATGATCCAGATCAAAAATATGTATTAGCCTTCCTATATGCGAAACTTGGAGAAAAAGAAAAGGCTAAAAATGCTATAAGAGAATACGTACAAGAAAACAATCAAGTGGATAATGATCTTTTTAAATATCTTGAAAAATTCTAAAATAAATTTCCTAAAAAGAGAATTAAAATAAAGGTAGTAAAGACTATCAAATAATAATATCCAAAAATCTTTCCTTATTTTTAGAATTCTCATAGAAGAAACTGATTAACAATAACCTATCACTAAAAACTAACACCTATGGATTTAGGAACCATTATTCTTGCCATTGCATTAATCATCATTATGTTTGGCATGGGGTTATCATTAACCATTCAAGATTTTACTCGATTATTTCAACGCCCCAAAGCTATTATTGTAGGGTTACTTAACCAGGTTATTCTATTACCTATTATTGCTTACCTGTTAGTTTCTATACTGAAAGTAGATACTGATATTGCTATTGGTGTCATGATTCTCGCTGCTTGTCCTGGAGGTCCTACGTCTAATCTTATCACACATCTCGCCAAAGCAGACACTAGTTTATCGGTATCACTTACTGCAGCTAATAGTCTCATTACTATTTTTACTATTCCATTTGTTGTAGATTTTGCCTTGCAACAATTTTTAAATGCCAATGAGGTGATTCAAATAGATAAAGTGCAAACAATTATTCAAATCTTTGCTGTAGTTATTATTCCTGTTACTATTGGAATGGCAATAAAGCGCTCTAAACCTTCCTTTGCAGACAAGATGAGTAAGCCTGTCAAGATTGCTTCGGCAATTGTCTTATTTTTAGTGATTATAGCTTTGGTATTAAAGAAAAAAGAAGATCTCGTCCCCTATTTACAACAGGCTGGACTCGCAACACTCTTATTAAATTTGAGTACCATGTTAGTAGGTTTTACAACAGCAAAAATAGCCAAGCTAAATCTATCGCAATCTCTCACTATATCAATAGAGTCAGGTATTCAAAATGGTACCATGGCAATTGCTATCGCATCGGGTATTTTACTTAATGAAAACTATGCCATAGCCCCGGCAGTATATAGCCTTATTATGTTCTTAACAAGTGGTGTTATCATAGGTTTAGGAATAAAAATGGCAAGCCGTACTTGATAAAGTAACTACATATATAGTATATTTAGATCACTAACTAACTTTAATACACACGTTATGAATCCTATTCTTAGAAATATCCTAGCAGTTATTATTGGGTGGATAATTGGTAGTGCCGTTAATATGGGATTATTACAAATTGGACACACAGTGATGCCTATAGAAGGCTTAGACCCAAATGATATAGAATCGCTAGCCAATATCATGCCTACCTTAGAAAACAAGTATTTTACGTTCCCTTTTTTAGCACACGCATTAGGAACTCTTGTTGGAGCCTTTGTAGCAGGAATGATTGCAAAAACTCGAAAGATGAGAGCCGCACTTATCGTTGGAACTATATTTTTATTGGGTGGTATTGCTGTCAATTATATGGTCACTGGTCCTACATGGTTTACCATTACAGATATTATACTAGCTTACATCCCGATGGCATGGCTTGGAGGAAAATTAGCTGAAAAATTATCTAAGAATGCCTAGAAAGTATAGAAAACTACTCATAGCTATTGGAATTCCTACTGCCTATGCTATTGTATTACGACTCCTTTTTGGAGTAAAAGATTGGAATGAAATATTCTCAGTAATGTCTGTCACTTTTTTATTTCTCTTACCTACCATATTAGGAGCATTAACAGTCTATTTATCTGATGAAAAAATGGTAAAAAAGACTTGGTATTCTCTCTTAGTTCCTTGGATTCCTATTTTCTTATTTTTAATTATTACGTTATTTTTAGAAATAGAAGGCTGGGCATGTTGGTTAATGATTCTTCCTGTTTTTTTGATCGCAGCTTCTATAGGAGGTATTATTGGGCAACAGTTAAAACTCAGGAAACGCACTAATCGATTACACGTATCAATACTTATTTTCATTCCTTTTCTAATCTCCCCACTAGAACAAGCTATAGATAAGATTCCTGGCACTTATAAAGCATATACCTATATTGATATTGAAGCAGATGCTACTACGATATGGGAGAATGTTACGCGTGTAAAAACAATTGAAGAAGATGACGATACTGGATATCTTACAGAATTCTTAGGATTTCCAAGACCTCTCAAAGCAGAACTCAATTATAATGGGGTTGGTGCTTATCGAGAAGCCATGTTTACTAATGGACTCATTTTTAGAGAAACCGTGACTGAGTATGAAGAACAAAAGAAGATGGTCTTTTCTATTAAAGCAAATACCTATGAAATTCCCTCCACTACACTAGATGAGCATATTCTTATTGGCGGAAAATATTTTGATGTTTTACATGGAACCTATGAACTTGAAAAATTAAAAGAAGGTACCTATCGTTTACATTTATATAGTTATTTTAAGATGAATACAACTTTTAATTTCTATGCAGGTTGGTGGGGTAAACTCATTATGAAAGACATACAGAACAATATTCTTAAAATAGAAAAGAAACGAGCAGAAAACCACTTCCAGTAATGATACAGCACATATGCTTCCACATATAAAAAATTGTTTTGGAGTGAGTTATACAAAGAAGTTTCTACAAGCAAATTAATTTTATTAAAAAACCTAACGTATCATATACAAAAAGCCTACGCAACGCTTGCGATATATAAATGATAAAGAACGTTTTAAAAAACATATAGATCAATGGACTTCAAAATAAAATCAATACGTACATTTATAGGGGCCAAAGATTTTAACATTTCTAGAAATTTCTATATTGATCTTGGTTTTAAAGAAGTCCCTTTAGGATCAAAAATGTCTTATTTCGGAATGGGTGATTTCGGATTTTATTTGCAAAATGCTTATGTCAAAAATTGGGTGAATAATTCCATGGTATTTCTAGAAGTCACCGATTTAAAACAACATTTTATAGAAGTAAATGCATTACAACTTGACACAAAATACAAAGAGGTACGAGTGACCAAGATACATTATAATGACTGGGGAAATGAATTCTTTATATATGATCCGTCTGGAATATTATGGCATATTGGAGAGTTTTCTAAAGCTATTAATTAGCTTACATCTTATACTAAGAGTAACTTTATAATCCTCTTACATACAGACATTTTCTTTCAAATATTTTGAAATAATTTTAACAAAGTATTTTGTTTAACTATATTTACAATACGATAAACATTTTTTATCTTTACTGTACAAATAACTTCTTATGGCTACTACAAAAAAAACTTCTAAAAAAAAGATAGATGCAACTGCAATTATAACTTTGTATATGGATCATGTGCTAGAACATGGTAAACCACCTGCTACTATTTATAAATTCTGTAAAGATGCTACATGTACAGAAGCTGAGTTTTATGAATATTTCGGTTCTTTTGAAGGATTAAAACAACACATTTGGGTAGCATTATATGATAATACAATAGCTATTTTACATAAAGATAAAGATTTTGCAAATTACTCTAATAAGGATAAAATGCTCTCTTTCTTCTTCACTATGTTTGGAAATTTCACAGCAAATAGAAGTTATGTATTATTTACATTAAAAGAGCATCAAATGCCTTTAAAGAATCTAGAACAGCTTAAAGAATTACGACATAAAGTTCGTCATTTTGCTTCAACTCTTATTGAGGAAAGTAATGAAGAAAAACCTTATAAAATCACAAAAAATCCAGTTCAATTATTTAGTGAAGGGGCTTGGATACAGTTTTTATTCTTATTAAAATATTGGATGGACGATACTTCTACTGGATTTGAAAAGACAGATGTAGCTATAGAAAAGTCTGTAAAGGCTATTTTTGACGTATTTGAAACAACACCTCTTGAGAGTATCATCGATTTTGGAAAATTTCTAATGAAAGAGAAGTTCGCTTTCGCGAAAGCGTAAGATATAAGAATAGCACTTTAAAAATTAAGATACCCCATACAAGAGCATAGAATTTATGAAAACGATAGATCATATACCTACTAATAAATTGCAACGTGCTTCAAAACTTGTAAAAACAGGTGCTAAAGTAGGAGTAAACTATGTGAAATATTATGGAGAAAAAGTTGTAAACCCTTCTCTAACCAGAGAAAAGTTAAATGAAAATAATGCTGAAGATATTTACGATGGTTTAAAAAGTCTTAAAGGAAGTGCTCTTAAGGTAGCGCAAATGTTAAGTATGGAAAAAAATATTATGCCTAAAGCATATGTAGAAAAATTTTCTCTTTCTCAATTTTCTGTACCTCCTCTTTCGGCACCACTCGTACGTAAAACATTTAAAAAATATTTAGGGAAATATCCAGAAGATTTATTTGATACATTTGCGGCTCAAAGTATAAATGCTGCTAGTATAGGCCAGGTACACGAGGCTACGCTAAATGGGAAAAAACTCGCTGTGAAAATTCAATACCCTGGAGTCGCAGATAGTATCAGTAGTGATCTTGCACTAGTAAAACCTATTGCTTCAAGAATGTTTAATCTTCAAGGTAAAGGCAAAGAGAAGTACTTTAAAGAAGTAGAAGATAAACTCTTAGAAGAAACAGATTACACATTAGAGTTAGCTCAAAGTATGGCTATGGTATCCGATTGTAAATCCATACCAAATTTATCCTTTCCTAACTATTATCCAGATTTATCGAGTGAACGTATTCTTACAATGGACTGGATGGATGGAGAACATCTTAGCGAATTTGTTTCTCATAATACTAATCAGGAAGCGTCAGATCAATTAAGTCAAGCTTTATGGGACTTTTATATGTTCCAAATGCATCGACTTAAAAGAGTGCATGCAGATCCTCATCCCGGTAATTTTCTTGTAGATAAGAACACTAATTTAATTGCTATTGATTTTGGATGTATAAAACACGTCCCTGAAGAGTTTTATATTCCTTATTTTGAACTCGCAGAAAAGAAAAACATCAATAATCCTGAAATCTTCAAAGCAAAACTATTTGAATTAGAAATTCTAAGAGAAGACGATACCCCAGATCAAATTATTTTCTTCTCTGAACTTTTCCACGAGATGCTTAGTTTATTTACAGAACCTTTTCATCTAGAAGAATTTGATTTTAATGATTCTACATTCTTTGATAAAATTGCTGCACTCAGTGAGAAATACAGTAAGGATACAGAAATTCGAAAAATGAATGGAAATCGCGGAAGTAAACATTTCTTATATATCAATAGAACTTTTTTTGGGCTTTATAATTTAATGCACGATTTAGGTGGCCGTATCAAAGTCAATAACTTTGAGAAGTATACATTTACACAATAAATAGTATAAAGAATACAAATTGATAATTAAGTTTTCACCTATTTCGTTAGGTGGTTAAAAGGCATTTTTTATTACGTTTTTTTCAGTTATACTCAAATTATGTATTAGGTATTTTATTACTATGCACGCATACTAAAGACTACACGCTTTCTTCTCAAAAAACCTCCAAAGGCATATATTTGCGTCACGTTTTTTCATATCTCAATAAAACGTATAAAAATTAAAAATACGTATATGTATAATTCTAGAATTGCCGGTTTAGGCGCATATGTCCCTGAAAATATTGTTACTAATGATGATCTATCAAAATTGATGGATACTAACGACGCTTGGATACAGGAACGTACTGGAATTAAAGAACGTCGTCATATCAAAAAAGGAGATGGAAATTCTACTGCAAAAATGGGAGTTAAAGCTGCTACAATCGCCATAGAACGTTCAGGCCTTACCAATAAAGATATTGATATGATTGTTTTTGCTACGCTAAGTCCTGATTATTACTTTCCTGGATGTGGTGTACAAGTACAACATCTTATGGGTATGGAAACCATTCCTGCACTCGATGTTCGTAATCAATGTAGTGGGTTTGTATATGCACTTGCTACAGCTGATCAATTTATCAAAACAGGTATGTATAAAAATGTGCTTGTTATAGGAGCTGAAAATCACAGTGGCGGTTTAGATTTTACTACAAGAGGGCGATCAGTATCTGTTATCTTTGGGGATGGTGCTGGTGCTGCTGTACTTACACGTGAAGAAGACACTACAAAAGGAATTCTTTCTTCGCATTTACACAGTCAAGGTGAACATGCATTGGAACTTTCTCTTAAAGGCCCTAGTACAGAACAATGGGTTCCAGAAATTATAGCAACCAATCCTACAGAAAATATACCTTACTATCCATATATGAATGGACAATTTGTCTTTAAAAATGCAGTAGTACGCTTTTCTGAAGTCATCAAAGAAGGGCTTACCAAAAATGAACTTACTCCTGAAGATATTGATATGCTAATTCCACATCAAGCTAATCTTCGTATCGCGCAGTTTGTACAAAAGAAATTTGGCCTTACAGATGACCAAGTATTTAATAATATACAAAAATACGGAAATACTACAGCGGCCTCTATTCCTATTGCATTGACAGAAGCTTGGGAAAATGGGAAAGTAAAAGAAGGAGATACAGTTGTTCTTGCTGCTTTTGGAAGTGGCTTCACCTGGGCAAGCTCTATTATTAAGTGGTAATTTCTGCTTACATCGTTTATGTGAAATATCTAATCATTTTAATTTAAAACATACTATCCATGTTATGGGTGGTTGTTTTTACTTTTTTATAATATGCAATGCATAAAAAAGTAAAAACTTTCCGGTTCTAAATGAATGTATTAAGTGGTAAAGCCCCTAACCCCCGAAGGGGAAACTAATACTCAATCTAAAATTAAATCAAAAGTTCCTCATCTCAGCGAGAAGAAGTGGATGAATCCGGGTTTAAACACGTCTTACTAAAATGATTATAGTACTTATCATTCTAGGAATTCTCATAAGTTTAACTCGGATAGCTATGTTATATAATATAGT
The DNA here is from genome assembly GCA_964474345.1 of uncultured Flavobacteriaceae bacterium. Lineage (GTDB taxonomy): Bacteria > Bacteroidota > Bacteroidia > Flavobacteriales > Flavobacteriaceae > Dokdonia. Next base: position 67 of record CAYYSK010000180.1, on the reverse strand, counting down.
TTGTTTTTGTATAAACACATAAAAATGGTACCAGAAGATTTTAAGATTTATTACAAGAGTTTAAGTG
>CAYYSK010000179.1:0-7613 GCA_964474345.1 uncultured Flavobacteriaceae bacterium | reverse complement strand
TTTTGCAGTACATTCAAGCTGTAATAGATTTTCTAATGCATAATTCGGGTTTAAGTGAAAAAATCATTTAAATGTTAAATATCGTACTCAAATCATGTTAAAATTCATATTATCAATTACTTAAATTTAGTTTTTGAGTATTTTTAGTATAAGAAGTGATTTTTTTATAAACTGATTATCAGATTATTGAAAAATTCAAAAAACCCTTGCAATGATAGACACAAGCCTTAAGTGTCTTTAAATGATTAAGGTTGTCACTAAAATTAAAAATTTATTAGAATTAGTAAAAAAATTAAATAGTACTGAACAAAAGTCAATAAACGGTGGTTTCGGAGGAGGCTGCAATATCTTATTATGTACTGCTGAGAGTGAAGGTTGTCCTTGCTTTCTTCCTACCACAAGTACTGATGGAACAGGAATATGCTCTAATGGTATATGTTACGATTGTTAAATTTGACAATAGTTACACATTATGTGCAAGTTTTGTAATATCAAATAAATCTTAAAAATAAAATCTCATGTTAAAAAGCATTTTAAAATTAAGCGGAGTCAAATCATTAAATAAAAATGAGCAATTAGCAATCTCTGGTGGTAATTCTTGTGTTGTAGCATGTTATTACAACTGTGCGGCAATTTCTAGCACTAGAGTTGAGTTAGGAAATTGTTTTGATGAATGTCAACAAACGTGTTGATTTTCAATCAGTAGACGAGTCTTTTTGTAGATCAAAGAGTATTATTATTTTTGGTATTTATATTTTTGATTCTATCATTTATAATACCAATTAAAATAATCTTAGTATTATTCTGCAAATAACTGACTACTAAAAATAAAGTTAATCTATAAAGTAGCTTTTAGGTTAACTTTTTAATTCTTTACATCCAGTGCATCTCTCAATGCATTACCCACTAACATAAATGCCATTACAAGTAACATAATAGCAAGCCCAGGAATAACTGCCAAATAAGGTTTTCCTAATATGATATAACTGTAATGATCTTTAATCATAGCTCCCCAGCTAGGCATAGGTGGTTGTGCCCCTATCCCTAAAAAACTCAAACCACTTTCTATAAGGATGGCTCCTGCAAAGTTGGCAGCAGAAATCACAATAAGTGGCGCCATAATATTAGGCAAAATATGCCTTATAATAATACGTGCATCTGTATACCCTAATGCCCTTGCTGCAGTCACATATTGCATTTGTTTTACACTCATTACTTGTCCACGTACGACACGAGCTACCTCAACCCACATGGTAAGTCCCACAGCAATAAATACTTGCCAGAATCCTTTTCCTAAAGCGAGTGTAATAGCAATCACCAATAGTAAGGTAGGAATGGACCATGTAACATTAATCACCCACATAATAGCTGTATCTATTCTTCCTCCAAAATACCCAGCAAGTGAGCCCATAAACAATCCAATGAGAAGGGATATAAAAACAGCTACAAAACCAATAGAAAAAGAGATGCGAGCTCCTACAAACATTCGGCTCATAAGGTCTCTTCCATACTTATCTGTTCCTAAGATGAATTTTTTTGAAGAGATATGCGCTTTCGCGAAAGCGGTAACATCTACTCCTTCTTCCATATTCAAGCGTTTAGGAATTCCAACAATATCATCACCTGCATATGGTGTATACATAATATACCCATCTTCAACTATATAATCTGTTATTGGGATTTCTGTGTCATTATTACGCTTGCCAAAGAATAAAGAACCTATCGAAAAAGATTCTTTTTCGATAGTCGAAGGAATCGTAAGCATTGTCACCGAAAATCCTGGAGATCGAGAGTGTATAGATAGATGCATTTGATTTGCATTCTGGCTATTATCTGGTGAGATGAGATAAGCACCTAAAGCGATGAGACCACATAGTACAATATACCCTAAACTCAAAACGCCCCAAAAGTTTTTTCTAAACTTTTGGAGCGCTAAACTTGTAAGTGAGTTTGTACCTTGCGACATAGAGTTAATCTTTAATCGCTGCTATTTTACTCTTTCTTATATTATTGATCTTTAAGTCTTCTAGCACATTAATAGCTTCTTCTACATATATATCTTTTGCAAGACTTTTGTGCCAGCGTTCTCTTTTTTCTTTTAATACAGTATCTCCTTCAAATAATTTCACTTCATATGGTAGTGAAGAATATGTAAGCTTAGAATCATAATCATCTATAGCATCAAAACGTTTTGTGTCTACTTCACTCTTAAGAATTCTAGCTTTATAACCATCATAACTCAAATCCCACTTTGTATCTTCTCTACGCTGTTTAAGCCATTGTGCATACTCATTAATAAGTTTGAGTTGATCACTTTTTGATATACGATCAACACTACTTTTTATAGTTTTCTCATAATCTATGTATCCATCCCAAGCATCATACGTAGCTGCTCTAATTCTATCCCAAGGTAATGGGTTTTCTTGATCACGTTCCCCTATATCAATATAGCTGTATAGATCTGGAACGACAACATCACTTTTCACACCTTCTAGTTGTGTAGATCCTCCATTAACTCTATAAAATTTTTGGATAGTTACTTTAAGCGATCCCATATCTCCGTGATCATTGGAACGTAACCATCTGTTAAGAGGGAAGAAACGTTGTACTGTTCCTTTTCCAAAGGTTTGTTTTCCTCCTATGATAATTGCTCTTTTATAGTCTTGCATTGCTGCTGCAAGAATTTCACTAGCAGATGCAGAGTTTTCATTTACTAAAATTACAAGAGGACCGTCCCATAATATTCCTTTATCTTCATCATATAGTGTATCTGGATTCTCTCCACTTGTTTTTACTTGTACTACTGGCCCTTCTTTAATAAAAAGTCCAGCCATATCAACCACTGCTTTAAGAGATCCTCCTCCATTATTACGTAAATCTATTACTAGACCTTCCATACCTTGTTTTTTAAGGCGAATAATTTCTTCTTTTATATCTGTCGCAGCATTACGACCGTTAGCATTATCGGTATCAAAATAGAAGCTAGGTAAATTAATAACTCCGTATTTATGATCATCTTTAGATACAGCAGCAGATTTTGCATAAGTTTCTTCTAGCAATACAACATCTCTAGTAATTACAATATCTTTAATACTTCCATCAATCTTACGTTTTACATTAAGTATTACCTTAGTGTCTTTAGGGCCTTTAATAAGTTTAATAGCATCATCAAGGCGCATTCCTTGTATACTTGTAGCTTGTTCATCTTCTTCTTGTGCTACTTTTAAAATAATATCTCCTGCCTGTAGCTCTTCTTGTCTCCATGCTGGGCCTCCAGAAATAATATCGGTTACATGAACCTCTCCACTTCTTTTCTGAAGTCTTGCTCCTATTCCTTCAAACTGACCACTCATACGTTGATCAAACCTATCTTTATCTACAGGTGCAAAATAATTAGTATGTGGATCATACTCCTCTACGATCGCATTTAAAAACGTAGCAAAATAATCTTTACGCTCAAGTTCATTGGTAAGATCAAAGAAATCTTTCATAGTCGCAACCATGTCTTCTCTTACTTTTGATTCAATTTCTGTATCAGAAAGGATTTCGGTTCCTTCTTCACCTGCCGTTTTCTCTTGAGTATCTTTCATATCATAAAAAGAACTAAGGGCATTGAGTTTTAATTGTAATCTCCAACGGTTTTTAATTTCCTTTTTATTTTTTGCAAAAGGCAATTTTTCATAATCTGTATCTATCGCCTCATTTTTTGAAAAATCAAAGGATTTTGACAGTACATCTTTATGTGCCTCCTCTGCTTCTTTAAATCGTTGTACAAAACGTGTATAGGTTAAGTCAAAAAAGGTAAGGTCCTTTTGCTTTACCATATCATCTATTTTGTCTTTATATGCTGCAAACTCATCTATATCTTTTTTATGGAAAAATCGTCTAAAAGGATCTAGCGCGTCGATATAATCTTCAAAAACAGACTCAGAAAAAGAGTCGTCCATATCTTTTGCATCAAAATGACCTCGTTCAATAACGTAAGCGATAAGGTCTAATAATAATTTATCCTTCTCAGGATCTTCTAATTCTTTTGTAGTAAAACTACAGCTCGCCACAGAAAACAATAATGCGAGAGCTATTAATTTTAAATTCCTTGCCATAAAATCGAGTATTTGCATTTTTTAACTACCAATGTACATTAAAAATTGTGCCACCTTTTATCATATCGTCGTAATTTTTTGTTAAACCTTAAGTGACACCCTATCTATTTTAACGTTAATATAAGATCAACATTATTCATATTTAGGAAAAGCAATTTACGTATTTTAGCGCATAGAATCCAATTAATAATTGAATGACTGATAAACCTCTTATTCTCGTTACAAATGATGATGGGATTACGGCAAAAGGAATACGCACACTTATAACCATTATGTCGACTATAGGTGATGTAGTTGTAGTTGCTCCTGACAGTCCTCAAAGCGCTATGGGCCATGCTATTACTATAAATGACACTTTATATTGCGACCCTATTGTTATAGATACCCAAGCTACACACAAAGAGTACAGTTGTTCTGGAACACCTGCCGATTGTGTAAAACTTGCTACACAGCAAATTCTACCTCGTAAACCTGATATTTGTGTAAGCGGGATTAATCACGGGAGTAATTCTTCTATCAATGTGATTTATAGTGGGACGATGAGTGCTGCTGTAGAGGCTGGTGTAGAAGGGATTCCTGCTATTGGATTTTCTTTATTAGACTATAGTCCAAATGCTGATTTTGAGCCTTGCACAGCTTTTGTAAAAGAGATTACCCTCCGTGTGTTAGAAAAAGGATTACCTAAAGGCATTGTACTTAATGTAAATATTCCTAAACTTCCTTCTTCAGAAATCAAAGGAACCAAAATATGCAGGCAAGCAAAAGCCATGTGGGTAGAAGATTTTGATAAACGCACCAATCCTCAAGGGAGAGATTATTATTGGCTTTCTGGAGAATTTAAAAATCAAGACCGAGGAGAAGATACTGATGAGTGGGCACTTAAACAAGGATATATATCCATCGTACCTGTGCAATTTGATCTTACGGCACATCATTTTATTCAAGAATTAAATACGTGGGATCTCTAATGGATGGGATCTTTTTACGCTTTCGCGAAAGCGTAATGAGGCACAACCTAAAAAGGATTCCTATTTTTGCAGAAACTATCTAAACCAATCTAATCGTATATGAAAAAAGATATTATTTCAGGGGCTATTGTAGGACTCATTGCTAATGCAATAGGAGTATATCTTTATATCATGGCATTTTCTGATGATGTAGTTGATGTCGCAATTCAAAAATCTATGGATGAAGGATATTTTGGTAAGATCGTAACCTTAGGTGCTATTTTAAATCTTGCTGCTTTTTTCCTTTTTATTAAAAAGAAACAAGATTATAAAGCCCGTGGGGTATTACTAATTACCGTACTTATAGCTGTCACAGTGATGGTACGTAAATTTTTATAATTTGAAATATTACATTCTTGTAGGAGAAGCTAGTGGAGATTTACACGGATCAAATCTCATGAAGGCTTTGTATGATGAAGACCCAGATGCAGACATTCGTTTTTGGGGTGGTGACCTTATGCAAGAAGTAGGTGGCACATTAGTCACACATTATAAAGAACGTGCCTTTATGGGGTTTGTAGAGATTCTAAAAAATCTCTTTACTATCTTAGGCTTTATAAGTGCATGTAAAAAAGACATTGCTGCTTTCCAGCCTGACATCCTCATTTTTATAGACAATTCTGGATTTAATCTTCGCATTGCCAAATGGGCAAAAGCACAAGGGCTTACAACTCATTATTATATAAGTCCGCAGGTATGGGCATCACGCGCTGGACGTGTAAAAACAATTAAGGCAACCATAGATCAGATGTATGTCATTTTACCTTTTGTAAAAGGGTTTTATGAAAAATATAATTACCCCGTTCACTTTGTAGGTCATCCACTTATAGATGCCATTGCGGGCAGAAAACAAGCAGATCCTGATGCCTTTGCAAAAGAACATGATCTGGATGAACGCCCAATGATTGCCCTCTTACCTGGTAGTCGTAAACAAGAAATCAATGCGATGCTTAGTGTGATGCTTAGTGTGATAGATGACTACCCAAAGTATCAATTTGTGATTGCAGGAGCACCAAGTCAAGAGGCTTCATTTTATGCTCCTTTTCTTAAAGACAGCTCTGTACGTTTGATTATGAATAAAACGTATGATATACTGAGTTTTGCAAATGCGGCATTGGTTACATCTGGAACTGCCACACTAGAAGCTGCCCTATTTAAAGTACCACAAGTAGTATGCTATAAAGGAAGTCGTATTTCTTATGAGATTGCCAAACGTATTATTAAGCTAGAATATATCTCTCTTGTCAATCTTATTATGAACAAACCTGTGGTTACAGAACTTATACAGCATGAGTTTACGACCAAAACCCTAAAGGCATCTCTTACTCAAATCTTAGACGACTATCATCGTGCTACACTATTTATAGATTATTATGATCTAGAACAAAAATTAGGCGGTCGTGGTGCTAGTTCAAAAACAGCCAAGTTGATTGTAGGGAGTCGTTCTACAAGTTAGGAATCAGGGTAATAAAGTATCATTTTTGTATACTTAAAGTCAAAGATCTTTAATCAGTATTCGGTGTTTTCAATACAATTTTATAACACTCACATTGTTCTGTTCTAAAATCACTCAATCACCTTGTATTATTTTTATGGAATGAACTACCTCGATGCAAGCATACGAGGTATCTAATCTAAAAAACAAGAGCGATGTAAGCATCGGGGAATTGAACCCTTGGCTATCGCCCAGCGATTAAAAACAAAGTAACATTCTAAATTAGAGTAGTACTCTATCTATGTTCTATATTCTTTTCTCTCTTTTCTTTTTCTTTTTTCACAATTGTTATATTTTCCTCATATTTGTTTTACCTAAATCATATAACAACACCTACATTACATGAAAAAACTATTCCTCTTCCTTTTTACAGCATCTTTATTGATTTCATGTGGCGGTTCTAAAAAAACAACTTCAAAAAGTCGTACAATTCCTAAAACAGAACGCGTTGTATTACACGCACAAGCATTTAATGGAACCAAGTATAAATTTGGAGGTACGACATCCAACGGAATGGATTGTTCAGGATTGATTTATGTTGCTTTTCAAAAAGAAAATATTGTTTTACCTAGAGTGTCTCGCGATATGGCAAAAAAAGGAAAACCTGTTTCAAAAAAAAGTGCCAGACAAGGAGATCTTGTTTTTTTTAAAACCAATAAAAATAGCAAACAGATCAATCACGTAGGTCTAGTCACTGCCGTAAAAGGAAGACAGATTTACTTTATTCACTCCACCTCTTCCAGAGGAGTACTCACCTCTTCTCTAGAAGAAAACTACTGGAAACGGGCATTTGTACAGGTGAGGAGGGTGATTTGAAATTTTACTGAAATTAGTTTAATATTAATCCTATAGATTCCAATTAACTTTTAACATCTTGTATTTTGATTTTATTTATAAAATAAGAAGGATAAATCCCATTTTTCTTATAAAATGATTTTGAAAATACTTCAGAATGATCATCCCCCTATTTATAGGACAGTTTTTGTGTTAATTTAAGTTCAGGTTACT
>CAYYSK010000178.1:0-7657 GCA_964474345.1 uncultured Flavobacteriaceae bacterium | reverse complement strand
TTAGTACATGCTTAATAAAATGTAACTCAGATGACCTAGATTGCAGTACTGTTTTGTGTGAAGGCAGACCGACATTAATTCTTGAGATTATCGATCAAGAATCAGAAATTCAATATTTTACAGATGTTACAAACACGGCGCCAGATGGATTAACTATAACAAGAAATGATTTTGGAGAATCTTTAGAGTTTGGTCAAGGATATGCAATTACAGAGGGTAGATTGTTTATTTTTCAATTTCCAGATGAGGTTACGATTACTTTAGAAAATGAATTTGATGTTAACATTTCATCTAATGTAATAGAAATGTCTAATGGAGGTTGCTGCTTGACTTATTTTGTAGAAAATACTAGTACATCTAATGGTATATTAGAAATAACAGATACTGCAAATTTTGAATTTAAGTTGACTATCTAAGACTATAACCAGATGAATTATTTTAGAGAAGGTTTTGTACTTTAGGGCAAAATCTTTTTTATGAAAAAATTATCTCTTTTATTCGTATTGATATTTGCTATATCCTGTACGTCAAAACAAGAAGCAGATAGTATCGTTACTAACGCTATAGTATATACTGTTAATGATGCTTTTGCAAAAGCAGAATCTTTTGTTATTAAGGATGATAAATTTATAGCAATAGGTACCACTGAAGAAATTTTATCAAACTATACTGCTCCACAAATAATAGATGCTCAAGGAAAAACAATTCTCCCAGGACTGATTGATGCCCATTGTCATTTTTATGGATTAGGCCAAAACTTACAAGTGGTAGATTTGGTAGGAACGACTAGTTATGATGAGGTATTGGAACGTGTTTCTGCTTTCGCGAAAGCAAACTCAGCAACTACATTTTTAAGAGGAAGAGGATGGGATCAAAACGACTGGGAAGTTAAAGAATTTCCAACCAAAGAAAAACTAGATGCTTTATTTCCAGATGTACCCGTTGCATTAGAACGTGTAGATGGGCATGCATATTTAGTAAATCAAAAAGCATTAAATCTTGCAGGAATTACAATAGAAACGAAAGTTGAAGGCGGAGAAATCGTAAAGGAAGATGGGAAGATTACTGGAGTATTGGTAGATAGACCTCAAGAATTGATAGATGCTGTAATGCCTAAAGCAAGTAAAGAACAAAATATTACAGCGCTTAAAGATGCGCAAGAAGTATGTTTCTCATATGGACTCACTACAGTAAATGATGCTGGTTTAGATAAACATATTATTGAAATGATTGATAGCTTACAAATAGCAGGTGATCTTAGTATGCGTGTTTATGCGATGGTGACTAATAGTGAGGAAAATCTAAATCATTACCTCACTACTGGAAAAGTAAAAACAGATTACCTCAATGTACGTTCTGTAAAAGTATATGGAGATGGTGCATTAGGATCACGAGGAGCTGTGTTAAAAGAATCTTATAGTGATAAGGATGGACATTTTGGAGCGATGATAACTCCTGTATCGGATATTCAGAATCTTTCAAAACGTATTGCACAAGCAGGATATCAAATGAATACACATGCAATAGGCGATAGTGCCAATGTAGTGGTGCTTAGAGCATATAAGGAAGCATTAAAAGACATTAAAGATCCTAGATGGAAAGTAGAGCATGCGCAGGTAGTAGGTCAAGCTGACTTTGATTTTTTTAATAGTAAAGTATTACCATCTGTACAACCTACTCATGCAACTAGTGATATGTATTGGGCAGAAGATAGAGTAGGAGCAGATCGTATCAAAGGTGCGTATGCCTATAAAGATTTATTAAAAAAATCAGGAATAGTTGTTTTAGGAACTGACTTTCCAGTAGAACAAGTAAGTCCGTTTTATACATTTTATGCGGCTGTAGCACGTAAAGATTTAAAACAATATCCAGATAATGGATACCAAATGGAGAATGCATTGACGAGAGAAGAAACTTTAAAGGGAATGACTATTTGGGCAGCTTATTCAAATTTTGAAGAGCAAGAGAAAGGAAGTATTGAAGTAGGGAAATTTGCCGATTTTATTATTATGGATAAAGACATTATGACTGTACCAGAAAATGAAATTCCAAATTTAAAAGTAAAAGCTACATATGTAGGAGGAAAAAAAGTATATGGTGGATTGTAAAAGGATACTATAGTTTCCTTTTTGAAGAGAGATTAAGGAATATATTATTTATAGAAATTTTTTTCGAGCAAACTGTAACAAAATTTTAGAATCTAACTCTATTAAATAACAAAAGATGAAAAAACTCATACCTTTATTACTAATTATAATTACCTCCTGTTCTATATCAAAAAAGATAAAGAACGATGGAGAATCTCGATTGTTCAAAACGGGTGAGTTAATGGATATGAATACTGAAAAATTCTTAGTTCAGAACAATACATGGACATTGAAATCAACAGAACATTTTAAATTTTTCTTTGATACATCGATTGATATAGAATTTCAAGATAAGGTCGTAAAATCTCAAGAGTTAAATTATACAGAAGTAGCTAGCTTAATGGGAATTTCTGAAAGAGAACTAACTAAAATAAATTTTTGGCTTTTTAAAGATAAGGAGCAAAAAGGAAAACTTACTTTAGTAAAATCTGATGCGCATGCTATTAGTACATTTCCATCAGTTTATTATTTGCCTAAAAATGCTACTGGAGCACAAGAGGTAGGTCACGTAATGACTCAATCTTATTGGGGTTTTATTCCTAAAACAAGTAATTATGCTCTAATAATTGATGAAGGGTTTAATTATTATATTGATAATGAAAGATTTTATAAAGAGGAAATTATTGAAAAAGTAAAAATTTTAAATTCAAATAAACCAATCAGTATTATAAAACTAATCAATGCAAATAATGGTAAAAGGACAAAAGGAATCCAAACTGGAAGTCATGAGGTTAATGAAAGTTTAATTTCAGGAGCTTTTGTTCAATTTATGATTGAAAAATATGGTATTGATAATTTTTCTAAATTATGGAGAAAAGCTGTAAATAATGAAAGAGCAAATTCAATTATATTTAGAGAAGTTTATAATAAAGATATTATAGAATTGAATAATGAATTTATTACCTATTTAAGGTGAGGTGATATACAAGAAAACTATATAAAGTATAGTAAACAAAGAAATTAGAAAATTAGTTGACTCCACAAGATCACCTTATAGAACTTGCACATTATAAAATGCCTTTTGGGAAATACAAAGGAGAGTACTTAGTTGATATTCCTGAATACTATTATGTGTGGTTTAAACAAAAAGGATTCCCAGAGGGAAAACTGGGACGTTTGCTTCAAGAGATGCACGAGATAAAAATTAATGGCTTAGAACCCATAGTAAGAAAAGTACAACGTGATTTTTCTAAACCTTCTAATTTAAAATAATAGAACTCCCGTTGATTACGATATGATTTTCTTCGAAAATCACTCAATCAACGGGAGTTTACTATTATAAACCTTTGTGTATAATAAAAATAGCTGGACGTTTATGAAGTTCAGGCATATTTGCTTTCCAATAACTAGCTTGCTTTGTTAAAATGTACTCACTAGGCAATGTAATATCACAAGCAACACATACATGAGTGTCTTTATGAACCGAATTGACAATGTCTTGTAACATTTTGTCATTGCGATATGGAGTCTCAATAAACAATTGAGACTGTCCAGTCTCATAAGATAGCTTTTCAAGGCGCTTAAGCTCCATTTTACGTTGCTTTTTCTCAATGGGTAAATAACCATTAAAAGCAAAATTCTGACCATTCATACCACTACTCATTAAAGCCATAAGAATAGAAGAAGGCCCTACAAGAGGAACTACTTGTATTCCTTTTTGATGTGCAATTTTCACAACATCAGCACCTGGATCTGCAACTCCGGGAACCCCAGCTTCAGAAAGTAATCCCACAGATGTTCCTTCAAAACAAGGATCTAAATAAGAAGGGAGTTCCTGCTCATCAGTATACTTATTAAGTAATTTCATCCTTAATTTAGGTTGCGACTTTCCTGGAGAAATAGCTTTGATTGATCTTCTTGCTGTCTTTTCATTTTCAACAATATAATCATCGATCACTTCTATTACCTTTTTTACAGAAAGTGGTATTACTTCTAGAGCACTTGTATCTCCTAATGTTGTAGGAATGAGATAAAGTTTGCCTAGTGATTGGGGTTCACTCATTATGTGTTATTTGATAATTAGCTTCTGAGTGTGTCCAGAAACTTCTGATTGTACAAGATATACACCCGAAGTTAAATCTCCAATAGATATCGTAGTGGTAAGTTCTTGTATAGTGGCTGATTTTACAAGCTTTCCTGTAATGTCAAAAACACGTAAAGTGTCAGTACCTGGAAGGTTTGAAAATTCTATGTTTACTGTATCTGTTGCTGGATTTGGATAGACTGAAAACATGTCCTGTTGAACTACATCGTTTACACTTAATACATTAGCATCCACAACTCTATAGATTCTACCGGTTCCAATAGCAGCGATGTATAATTCATTAGATTGATCTACACCATAGGATACAAAGAAATTATTTGCTCCAAAATTTTCAAAAGTGTTAGTACCTGGATTTGTTGCATCTGTATAAATAATTTCTCCACTTACAGAATCTCCAAAGAAATATAAACCTTGCATATCAGGAAAGTCATCCCCTCTATATACATGACCTCCAAAAATAGATCTTCTTGAAGATGTTTGTTGGTATTCTGTTACGGGAAATGTTAATTCACTTTGATCAGGACATCCAGAAGTATTAAATGGAGTACTTCCTTCATAACAACGCCATCCGTAGTTATGACCACCTCCAATACCACGGTTAATTTCTTCGACAGCATTTTGACCTACGTCACCTATCCACATAGCACCAGTTTCTGGATCAAAAGAAAAACGGAAAGGATTACGTAGTCCTAAATCCCAGATTTCTGGCCTAAAAGCAGTATTACCTACAAAAGGATTTGTAGTAGGGATAGCATAGTTTAATCCAGTATCTTGATTATCTACATCTATACGAAGCATTTTACCTAATAAAATACCAGGATTTTGAGATCTATTTCCTGGATCACCGCCACTTCCTCCATCACCTAATGCGATATAAAGGAAGCCATCATCTCCAAAGGCGAGACCGCCAGCATTATGATTTCCAAAAGGTTGAGGGATATTTAGAATCTGAAATTCAGAATTTAGATCTGCAATATCTGGATCACTTGTTACGGTATATCTAGATATCTGTGACGAACCATTATTTCTTGTATAGTGCACATAAAAGAAACCGTTGTTTGCGTAATCAGGATGAAATGTAAGACCTAGAAGCCCTTGTTCTCCACCACTTAAAGTGGGTATATTAATAAAAGGTTGTGGATTTACAGTGCCATCATTGTTAAGAATATCTATCGTTCCCGATTGTTCTACAATAAATAAACGATCATCGCCAGCATTTTGAATATCCAGCGGACCGTTAAAACCATCTGCGATAAGCATAATTTCGATATCAGGTACTTGACTATAACTATAAGTCGTAAAAGTAACTAAGAAAAATAGTAGGATTGTTTTCTTCATGATTAAATGTTTTTGTAGTTTTTTTAAATATACAAAATATAGACATAACTAACTTACGTTCTGTTTAATGATATCACATGCTTCATCTAACATTGTATACACGCGCTCAAAACCATCATCACTTCCATAATATGGGTCAGGAACGTCTACTTTTTCTCCAGGAAATATAGTATCTAAAATCATAGATACCTTTGAAGTGTCTTCTTGGTTTTCTGCTAGAGCAAGCACATTGTCTAAATTAGAACTATCCATGACATAGATATGATCAAATTCTTTAAAGTCTCGACTGGTAAATTGCCTACCTCTAAGGTTGGAGATATTAAGCCCATATTTTTGCGCGACGGCAATACTACGCTTATCTGGAGGATTTCCTACATGCCAGTTACCTGTACCCGTAGAGTCTACTATAAATTGATTTGAATCTAGTTTGTTGCGGAGTATTCCTTCTGCAAGTGGCGAACGACAGATATTGCCAAGGCATACCATAAGGATCTTGGTTTTGTTCATGATGCTAGTTGATTTGGGGTAACTAAAATAAGGAAAGTTATGCTTTCGCGAAAGCGGAATTAAATTATATATAAAAAGCCCCAATATTAATTGGAGCTTTTTATAGTAAGATTATACCTTAAACGGTTAATTTTTTGTTTAAATCTTCAACATATTTACGGAACTGCTTATCTGTAGAAGCAAGATTATCTACAGTTTTACAGGCGTGTAATACTGTAGCATGATCTCGTTGTCCTATTTGAGAGCCAATACTTGCTAATGATGCTTTGGTTAATTTCTTAGCAAAGAACATAGCAAGTTGCCTTGCCTGTACGATATGACGTTTACGTGTCTTAGACTGTAAAGTATCTACATCCATCTGAAAGTAATCAGAGACAATCTTTTGAATATAATCTATAGATACTTCTCGCTTAGTATGCTTTACATAATTGTCTACAATCTTCTTAGCAAGATCAAGTGTAATTTCTTTTTTGTTAAATGATGAGTGTGCAATTAATGAGATAATAGCTCCTTCTAATTCACGAATATTCGTTTTAATATTATTTGCAAGAAACTCTACAATCTCTTCCGGCATCTCTACACCATCTTGATAGAGTTTATGCTTAATGATAGAGATACGTGTTTCAAAACCTGGATGTTGCAACTCAGCAGATAATCCCCATTTAAAACGAGATAAGAGGCGTTGCTCTATGTCCTGCATATCTACAGGAGCTTTATCACTAGTTAGGATAACTTGCTTTCCGTTTTGGTGTAAATGATTGAATATATGGAAGAATACATCTTGTGTTCCTGTTTTACCAGAAAAGAACTGGGCATCATCAATAATTAAAACATCAATGATTTGATAAAAATGAATAAAATCATTTCTATTATTCTTCTTTACAGAATCTATATATTGTTGTGTAAACTTTTCAGCAGAGATATATAACACCGTTTTTTCAGGGTATTTATCTTTGATGTCAACACCAATAGCATGTGCAAGATGTGTTTTTCCTAAACCAACGCCACCAAAAATTAATAATGGGTTAAACGATGTACCACCAGGTTTATTAGCTACAGCAATAGCTGCGTTTCTTGCCAAACGGTTTGAGTCACCTTCTAAGAAATTCTCGAATGTATAATTTGGGTTCAATTGAGACTCAATCTTTACATTTCTAATTCCTGGAATAACAAACGGATTCTTAAGTTCAGGATTTTTGTTGTTAAATGGTACGTCTACATCTTGAGATTTTACAGCAGTTCTGTTAGAGCTAGGAATACGCTCGGTAAATGGTTGTCTATTGCCATAAGTGTTTTCCATTTTTATAACATAAACCAGCTTAGCATCTTCACCAAGTTCTTTGGTTAAGGCAACCTTTAAGATTTTAACGTAATGCTCCTCTAGCCACTCGTAGAAAAATTTACTAGGAACTTGAATACTTAAAGCATTATTGGAAAGTTTAACTGCTACAATAGGTTCAAACCAAGTTTTATAAGCTTGTGGTTGAATATTATCTTTAATAAAAGAGAGACAATTGCCCCAGACCGATTGAGCCGTTACATCCATACTTTATTTTAAATTTTGTAAGTTAGTTAGTTGAGCAAAAAAAAAGAGGTGTTGAAATTTCCTCTATAGAATTTT
>CAYYSK010000177.1:0-7701 GCA_964474345.1 uncultured Flavobacteriaceae bacterium | reverse complement strand
TCATCTTCAAACACAATGGGTGGATTAAACCCCAATTGGTCTGCAAATTCAAATATGCTCATTGTTTTTATATTTTTTTTAATTAAACATAGAGGCTATCTAAAAGGTATCATGTATGTCAAATTGAACTTGCCTGTGCTGAACTTGTTTCAGTATTTCAGTTTCTCACAACATTGACAATTCATAGAGTAAGATTCTGAAATGAATTCAGAATGACATATTAAACTATTTTTTAGACAGCTTCATTATATCCTTATCCTCACCCACACACATAATCGTGTATGGGTGATTTAATTTTCGCGAAAGCGTTCCCACTAAAGCTTTCGCAAAAAGGATAAGGTCTTTTTAAAAACTATATCTTAAAAAGTAGTTGGTGGAATCAACGTTCCTCCATCTCCAGGCGCTGGACTTTGAGGAATATTTGCCTCTAAAGGTTCTAATGTATCTGGATTAACACCTGTCACATCATTAGGGTTTACTACTTCTGTTTGAGCTCCTACAAGCTTATCATCGCTACGTAGGATCGTACTTTCTATTTCTTTGTCTTCACAGAAACATGGTAATCCGCCTTCCATAAGCGTTGCAGATTCTGCTTGTACAATGGTAAGAGATGTAGGCACTCGAGTTTCCCACTCTTGCTCTACTTCTCCTTCTACGGTTTGTATTTCTTCTGAAATAGAAAGGTACAGGTCATTCTCTTCGGCAATAACAAGGCCTTGTCCTTCCCATAATTCTCCTGTTTCCATATACCAGTTTACTGCTTCTTCAAATCCTGGACGTACTGGTACTACCGCACGTGCCATTCCTGATTGTAAAAAAGCTTGGAAGATAGGATCTGCCGCATCTGCTTCTTGGAATAAAGACTTCCAATCCTTGTCTTCTCCATAAAAATATGGGTAGAATAAATATGCCATAATATCCCAATCAAAGGCTTGTTCAAAGAATTTGACAGTAGTTGCATGGGTATCAAAAGCGCTGTTTTTTGTGACTTTAGAAATACCTGTAAGATCATTTTTTGAATCATAATTATTCTTAGCCGTTGTTTGACCTAATTGATCTGCCAGTAATTCAATCGCAATACGTTTGATTTCCTTTTTCTCAATACTACGGTTAAACAATGGATTAAATGATACTTTACTAGCCTCTGCCTCTACTGGAATTACAACAGCCGCTAATGCATCATTATAAGCTTGAAGTTGCTCTTCATACACGTTCATAATCGCATTAAAAGTTTCTAGTTGCCATTGTTGTATTGCATTTGTAGTAGGCACACAATTTACAGATGCAGATATATCTCCACTTATGTGATTTCCTAACGTATAAGACACTGGAATTTCTCCTTCATAAGGATTTACTCCTCCTGTAAGTGTTATCGTCTTATTATAAAATCTCGTTGTGTTTTTTATTGTCTTATTTCCTATTGTAAGAGATAAAATATTTCCTTGATTATCATTATCACTGGAAGCATTAAACACACCATATACAGAAACTGCTTTATACCCTTCTGGAATATCAATCTTACCATTACCTGAGTTAGATTCTGTATGATCCAATACGGCACCTCCTGTAATGTTAATATTAAAGGATTCTCCAATTGTAATATAAGATTCTGGAATTGCATTTACTTCTGCATTGTATGCTCCCGCAAACGCCCTATAGTTTCCTGCACCAATAACAGTAGGTGCGATCATACCGATCTCACTAGGATGTTGTGGTTCTTCTGGTAATACGGTTGTATTTGTATTTACAGTTCCCGAAATCACTTGTTCATAAATGGCTTCCTTAAAGAATTTTGAAGGTTCTGGAATGGCAAATTCATACATTAATCGCTTGCCATAGTTTACCAATTGATTATTATAAATTTTATCTACCCAACGATATACACCTGTAACATGTGTATCTCCTTGCGTATTGTCAAAGCCATGTTTGTTATTTTCTTCATACTCTTTAAGAATTCTAGATGTACGTTTACGTGTTACTTTTTCAACCACACGCTCTAACGCTCTTTCAGTTACTTCCTCAGCATACGTTTGTGCTTCAGAATTTGAATTTGATGTAGAACTTGACGAAGATGTATTAAAGAACGCATTGGCATTAAAGCTAAATGTTTTATTTCCACCACTTACACCAGCATTCCCTCCAGCATCTTGTACACTATCTTCATTTACAATTGTAGAAGCTTCGCTTTGAATCTCAAAACGTTCTGTTGTTGAAGTATCTTTTAAATTTTCTACTTCACGCTCTGTGGTTTCTTCTGTTGTTGTCTCAACACTTGTTAAACTACGCGTAGATCGCTCTTTATACTCTCTTGCAAGAATGTTTTCTATATGAGATACTTCTCCTGGCACATAACAGCATACTTCTTGCTCAACGCGTCTAAAGTCTGCAATTCCTAGGTTTGTAACACCATATACTTGCTTTTCTGTTATTATAACTGTTCCATCTTCATCTCCGTTTCTAACACGAAAATCACCTAGATTCATACGCGTACTAAGTACTTGCTGTTCAAAAGATAATATACGACCATCATCTAGTGAAATATCTCCGGACAATATATAAGAAATTGTATTTGGAGGGAAAGCGATAAGACCTGGAAATAATTTAAGTAGTTTTCCAGAAGGTGCATCAACCACTGTAAAATCCGTACCATCTAGTGAAGTTCCATTACTAAATTCAACTTCATATTCTGCAGATACAATTTGTGCACCATTAATCTGACGATATACTTGCATGTTGATGTCTCGCTCTCCAGAAGGGGTTACTTGATGTAATGGAGATACATTATAGTCTGTTGCAGGTGCACTTCCTCTATTTGAAAGTGTTACAATAGATCCTCCTATTTTTACTTGTTTTGATTTTTGAGGTAATTGTGATATTACAAATTCATTCTCTCTTGCTATCATTTCAACCAATCCCTGTCTTGCTTGTGCGATCGTATCATAAACTAATAATCCCTCGGTTTTTAATATACCTAAAGATGTACCAGACACTTGCTTTGAAATAACCGTTTCTTCTGTCTCTACGTCTCCTTTAAATGTGAATTCAGGAATCACTAAATCTGGATATGTTGTTCTCGTTTCTGTTTTCCCAGTTACCGTATCTACTTCTTCTACAACAGCTCTTGCATTTTTAATAAGTGTATCTACTTCCTTATTATGCAAATCTAAAGCCGCATCATAAGCTTCTTGATTTTCTTTTTTGATAACAATTTCAGCAGTATCAAGCTCTTTCATCAATTTTTCATAAGAAACAATACGCTCTTTTGCTAAGATCATTTCCATTTCATTTTCTACAGCGTCATGAACTCTCTTTGAAACATGCTTGTTTTTTCCTGTCTCTTTTCTATTTGTATTAAACATACTTTTAGAAATCACAACACTCGCATGTGCTCTACGTGTAAACTCTTTCTCTTGATCTTCTGTAAAAACAAGATCTCCTGGCATACCTTTAGAAAAATCTACAAACGCTTTTAAAAATTTATTGGCAATAAGCATTTGGATTGCTGCTTCTCTTACATATGTAGAGGTACGCTCTATAGTTTGGTATACTAAATTATCCCAAATTTTTAATTCTGATTCATTAGTTAATGGTAATACTTCTGCAATAGCCAATTTAATTTCGGTATACGTAAGTTGATTTTTAGAACGCATTAACCAAGATGAAAAACGGTATAATCCTTCATTTTGATCACGGATTGCTTTTTTTGTTAATAATGGTGGAGCCTCTGCTACAGCAGTTGCCATTACATTTTTTTGAGTTTCTTTATCTTTACCATCAAGAGCATCCATAAACTGGCTGTTTAAAGTGTTTGGAAAAAACACAAATCCTTGTTCTTTTTTCTCTTCAGCAATTAATTGTGGGTTTCTTAATGTTACAAATCTGAATAAATTTGTTTTTGACGGTTTCTTCTTCATTTTTAAATAGTTATTTTATGATTAAAATTGGCCATAGGTATCCTCTTCGAGGTTATGGTCTCGTTTTAAAGGGTGTGTTTGAATCGTAATCAATACTCTCAGATGTAAGAGTATCGCAAGGTCAAGTAGCTTTAAAAAAGAAAAGCTTTTAGTACAGATCTAATATGATATATTAAAATCGCTATGACAGTTTAACATAGTCTTGCTATGTATTGTGTGTTTTACATCTACATGTGGGCATAGGAATTCCTATCCGATCATGTACTACATGTCATTTTTTTATAAGATTTATAAACTTCATAACGAAGTTTTAATACATCATTAGATTTTTGATTTTCTATAGACAACTTATTAAAAGGCATAGGTATAACATATGTTATATGCTAACATATTCATGATTTCCTTTAAAAGTGGTTTAGAAAAAGACAGTCGTTATTAGGGTAGACTGTTACGATTTAAGTTACTACAATAGGCCTTGCCTATTGTACCCAATATGGTCTAAAAAAATATAATTGGTTTTTTCAAAGCTCTAAAAATTAAAAATATTGATACTCATCCTTATAAAAGGATATTTTATACGCTTTTCTTAAAGTGGTGCTTGAAAAGTGTGTTATAAACTTTCAAAAATGTTAAAATACTTAGTTACAATTTTTACGTTATTGTTGCAACTCATTTAGCACATACTATTAGATATTTTGTACAAATGTTTAATTATTCAACATTTTTTTGTAAGTTAGCGCTTAACTACAATACAAATATAAAACATTTTGCAATTAAAAACAAACAATTGAGTTAAATTTTTCACAAAAAGCAAAATAAAAAACATCCCTCCCTATGGAAACTATAAATGATAAGATAAAAAACATTATCAGGCATTTTGGATTCAATAATTTTTCGTTTTCAAAACAAATTGGAGTCACTGGTACAACCATAGACAGTATAATTAACGGAAGACCACAGCCTGACGGAACTCGAAAGAAAACCAAACCTGGTTATGATGTTTTATTATCTATTATAAAAACCTTCAAAATTAATCCTGATTATCTCTTTGGACAAAGCGATGTTATGTTAAAAACTGACATCCCACAAGTTCAAACATATTCTGGAATGCCACAAGTAGTTGCTGTAAATCAAACAGGAGAAGAAAATGTTGTATATGTGCCTATAAAAGCAAGAGCTGGCTACTTAGATGGCTATGGAGATACAGAGTATATAGAGACACTTCCTTCATTTCACATGCCACATCTTACTAATGGAACGTATCGTTGTTTTGAGGTACACGGAAACTCTATGGTTCGCACCTTTTTTGATGGAGATCTTGTTTTTGGTAAATATGTAGAAGATCTAACCGATATTAAAGATGGACGTGTCTATATCATTGTAAGCAAGAATGATGGTATTGTTTTAAAACGTACGATTAACAGAATTACAGAACGTGGAAAACTAATCCTAAAAAGTGATAATACAGATGGCAACTATCCTACATACACTATGAATGTAGAAGATATTATGGAAGTATGGTATGTGACTATGTATGCTTCAAAACAAATGCCTGAACCTGTAGACATTTATCATCGTTTACATGAATTGGAAAGTAAAGTGGTAGATCTAGAAGAAAATTTACAACATAAGATTTTAAATTAAGAATTAATACACATAATGATGTCCTCTAGTAAGATATCTAATTGAAGTAGTAAAGCTGATTGTTTTCATTAAGCATCATCATATATCACCTAATAAAAGTGTTTTGGTCACTAAAAAACAAAGCCCATTTCTGTCACAAAATGGGCTTTTCTTATTTTGTTATTTTATAAAAATACTAGCTGTTTTTACTTGCAAGTTTTGCTACTTCGTTACGTTCTATCGTATGCTCTGGACGTGTCCATTTTGGTTTTTCGCCTAGAGATTCAAATTTTGAATCTATTGCTTCTACTGTTTCTGGCTGTGCCTTTTTAACAAAAGGCTTTTGAGGATTTAATCCTAGTAATTCAAACATTTTCATGTCTTCCCCTACATCTGGATTAGGTGTCGTTAATAACTTATCTCCAGCAAAAATAGAATTGGCTCCCGCAAAGAAACACATAGCTTGCCCTTCTCTACTCATTTCTGTTCTTCCTGCAGAAAGTCGTACTTGTGTTTGTGGCATTACAATACGCGTTGTAGCAACCATTCTAATCATATCCCAAATAGAGATAGGTTTTATATCTTCCATAGGGGTTCCTGGAACAGCTACTAATGCATTAATAGGCACTGATTCTGGTTGCGGATCAAGTGTTGCTAGTGCAACTAACATTCCTGCTCTATCTTCTACGGCTTCTCCCATACCTATAATTCCACCACTACAAACTGTAACATTGGTTTTACGTACGTTTGAGATTGTATCAAGGCGATCTTCAAAAGCACGTGTAGAAATTACGTCTTTATAATAATCTTCTGAAGTATCAAGATTATGATTGTAAGCGTATAAACCTGCTTCTGCTAGTCGTTGTGCTTGATTTTCTGTCACCATCCCTAAGGTGCAACATACTTCCATGTCTAATTTATTAATCGTACGTACCATTTCTAGTACATTGTCAAATTCTGGTCCATCTTTTACATTACGCCAAGCCGCTCCCATACATACTCTAGAGCTTCCTGATGCTTTTGCACGTAATGCCTGAGCCTTTACTTGTTGTACAGACATCAAATCATTTCCTTCTATATCTGTATGATACCTAGCTGCTTGCGGGCAATAACCACAATCTTCAGGACATCCTCCCGTTTTTATAGAAAGTAA
Organism: uncultured Flavobacteriaceae bacterium; assembly: GCA_964474345.1. Taxonomy (GTDB): domain Bacteria; phylum Bacteroidota; class Bacteroidia; order Flavobacteriales; family Flavobacteriaceae; genus Dokdonia. Next base: position 1,011 of record CAYYSK010000177.1, on the reverse strand, counting down.
TGTGGATACTTGTACTGTATTTGGGTCATGATGTAAACGATGTACTGTTGCTGCGTCATACAGCAATTCCATCATTGGTTTATTATAAATAGAAAGTATTTCTTCTTTGGTCCAGTTGTGTCTTATACTACTCACTTGGTCTTTTATATTTAATTTTTAATCTCAAAAAATTCATCAAAAATCTTAAAGAATTTTTCTGGTTCTTCAAGATACGGATTATGTGCACTGTTTTCAAACATTTCAAAACGAGCTTTTGGCATAAATGTTTTATACTGTACGGCAAATTCTGGTGTAGAAACACCATCATATCTTCCTGCTACAACTAATGTTTTTGCAGGTATATCTTTTAATTTTCGTCTATAATCTTGTTTAATCATACTTCCACTTACATCAAAATCTCCATCAGGCCCTATAATTTGAGCATACACATCACCTGCCCACCCTCTATGTTTAGTAGAAGGAATATTCTGTTTTAAACTCGTATTATGATAATAAATATATTTTGTTGGGAAATCTCCATACACCTCTTGTAAAGGTTTATCTGTAGAGAGATATCCTAATGCTCTTAAGGAGTCTACTTTTTTCCAACGTTCTGGAAAATGTGTTTTTGCATAATGATTATAGCTATCACAGTTTGCTTGCCACATAGCACCACTATGAAATCCATTAATAAGTACCATACGTTCTACATTATCTGGATATGCTATTGCATATCCTTGTGCGGGTACTGTTCCATAGGAGTGACCTACCACTGATATTTTTTCTAACTTCAAATGCTTTCGTATTTTCTCTATCATTTTGACGTCAGCTTCAACAGAATATTCAGAAATATCCTTAGCATCATCTGACTTTCCTCTTCCTAGCCAATCAAAAAACACTACTTTATGCGTTTTATAGTACTGTCCAAAATTACCTTGCATATAATCGTGAGAATTACCAGGGCCTCCTGGTAAGAAAAAAATAGCATCTCCTTCTCCTTTAACTTCTAGATGCATAGTATATCCATCTATC
>CAYYSK010000176.1:0-7729 GCA_964474345.1 uncultured Flavobacteriaceae bacterium | reverse complement strand
ACAAAAGTACCATAAGGAATTTTGTCTGTTTTTGAATAACTAGCATACCAGTTAATAGGATCTTTTTGATTAGATTTAAGAATGATAAGTAAGGCCATTAACGTTATCAAAATACCAGCAGCTATTTTAAATCTATTGCTCATAATTTGTTTGTTAATGTTATAAAAGTAGATTGTGCTTTCTCAAATGATTGTTCATCTACTTCAAAATTTCCATACCAGATATAATCATAAATATCTGTAATACGCCTGAACTGTTTGCGTATATTAACATCTTTGACTTCATAAATGTACTCGTGATTTGTTTTTTGTACCTGCCAATCAATCAACTCTTTTCCACTCATTTTTTGAAGCGCAAATATGTAATAAAACCGTATAGCGAGTCTATAATTACCAGCACTGATAGCTTTTTCTATAAGAGACTGTATATCTTGATGTTTGATAAGTTCTTCATCATCAGACATAAATGCTTGAGCAGTTAGTTTTTTTTCGAACAATAATTCTCCAGTATCCATTTTTAAAAACACCCAAATCAATAAAGAAATAAGCCCCGCAACAATTAAATAGGGCGCTATTAGAAGTAAAAAACCAGCAAACCCAGTAACTTCTTCTCTACCAAAAATCCATCGTATAAAACTACTCCAAATATCATTGATCCATTGATTGAAGCGTGTCCACCAATTATCTTCAGGTAATGCTTCTACATAATCAAATTCATCATTGGTTTGATATTCTTGTATTTGATCCTGATCTAAAGTAACAGGAGAAAGAGTAGCGGTGTCTTTTTGTAATTTTTGATGTGTTATAGTACTACTATCTTGACTTTTACTATGAATAATAGAGGAAGTAGCATAGGTTTCTTTCGCGCAAAGCGAAATGAGAAAAATAAAAAGGCATAAGACACTAGTACGCTTCATTAGAACCTTCTGTTGAATTTATCATTAGAATCATCAGAATTACCTATTGAATTTATTTTTTCTAGAGTACCTGTTTGATTACGGTTTTCATTAATATTAAAGTATACAAATGCAGCACCTACAGGAACAAAAACGTATAAGATATATTGGATGGCAGATGCTAATGCCGTGAATATAACAAATCCTATATCAAAAAAAGCGTTAGGATCAGACAGTGATCCTTCTTGAACCATTGTAAAACCCTTTACAATTCCATACATAGATGCAGGAAGTGATAATAGAATTCCTAAAATAAACCAAACAATGGCGAGTACCAATAAAACAACAAACGTATTAAACCATTGATCTTTTATCATTTGAAAAGTATCATTAAAAGCATCTATACCTCCTTTATCTTCAAAATACATAATTGGAAAAATCAAAAATAATGGGGCACATAGATAAATACCAGGAATAGCACATAACATCCATCCTATCACTAAGGTAATATACTTTATAAGCCCTGTAATAATAATGCGACCAGTTTTGTTTCGTATAGAATCGGCAACTTCTTGCTCATTGATAGTTCCTTGATTTTTAATATACGAATCTACTAAGGCCATCATCCCAGAATATAAAAATGATAAATAGATAAATATCATTAAATATGTAATAAAGACACCAACAATAGCTGTTCCAGCATCAAAAACGCCAAAAGGATTTGTAAAATCATATATTGGAGAATTAAGTGTAGAATATGTATTATATACACTAGCAGCAATAAATAAGATAAATGGGATTCCAGCTGTTTTTAGAAGAACTCTAAATATTACTTTTACATTACCTCTAAAAAACTTAAAAGTATCTGATAGAATTTCTCCAATCTCTCTCTTTTTCTTGAATTCTATATAATTAGGTTTGATTTGTATCATTTAAAATGTTGGAATTTCTGGTGAATTAGTATGTTCCAATACTTGTTTTTTATGCTGTTGTCTAGGATATAGTACATAATAAAAAACAATAAGAATAAGGGACCCTCCTATAATAAGTATGGCTAGCCAATCTGGCATTTCTGTGTGTCGTGTTACAAAGCCTTCTAAAAACCCTGCAATAATGAAAAAGGGAACAGTACTCACTACTATTTTAAGTCCATTTTTGACTCCTCGTTTAAAAGAAGTAAGTCTTGTGTATGTTCCAGGAAATAAGATGCTATTTCCAACGATCATACCAGCACATCCAGCTATAATAATAACAGATATTTCAATGGTTCCGTGTATCCATATGGTACGTACAGATTCCCATCCTAAGCCTTTATCAAAAAAGAAGTACTGAAAACTTCCTAGCATAATAGCATTTTGCATAATAATATATAAAGAGCCTATAGAAAGCAACACTCCAAAAATAAAGGCGTAGAAGGCTACTCGTATATTATTAATTGTGATTCCTAAAAACATATTAAGTTCACCTTGGTCTTTATATACAGCCATAGGATCTCCTTTTTCTATATTTTCTAATGTCATATTTACATAGCCATCACCGAGTATAGATCGAACAAAAGTCCCATCATGAGCAGCACTATAAGCTCCAATAATTGTAAAGAGTAAGAAGGTTAAAAAAGCAATAAGAAGTTGTTTCTGATACTGATACATCAGTAAAGGAAACTCTTCTGTAAAAAAAGTAATAAAGCGTTTGCTAGATTCTCTTTTAGTTTTATAAATAATTTGATGAGACTTTGATGCAATAAAATTAAGATACTCTAATGTTTTACTACCAGGGTAAAAAGTTTGAGCATAACTGAGATGATCAGTTACTTCTATATATAAGTTAGAGAGTTCATCGGGATGTATTTGACTTTTGTTATTAATAACATTTTCAAACTTCAACCATTTATCTTTATTTTGCTTGACAAAAGCCGCTTCACGCATTTAATAAAAAATTAGAAAGTAAAGAAAGAGAATAAATGGATAATTTTCAAATAGAAACAGCCCAAAATGTAAGTATTTATCAAAATATTGCAGGAATTGGCGAACGATTACTTGCATTTTTGATAGATACCCTTATTCTCTTTAGCTACTGGCTACTATCTTCATTCCTTCTAGGAGTTTTTGCATCTAATAGATTGAATGAACAAAGTATATGGGTATTTGCTTTAGTTATTGGGTTACCTATTTTTTTATATCATTTGTTTTTTGAAACTTTTTGGGATGGAAAAACACCAGGGAAATCTGCTATGAAGTTACGTGTGGTAAAACTTGATGGTTCAAAACCTGGCTTTGGAAGCTATTTTGTACGATGGATTATGCGCGTTATAGATATAAATATAACCTTTGGAGGTGTTGCAATTGTTACTATTTTAATGAGTGAAAACGGACAACGTTTAGGAGATATGGCAGCTGGAACAGTGTTGATAAGCGAGAAAAAAAGAGTAAAATTAGCAGATACTTTACTGGTTTCTATACCAGAAAATTATGTGCCTACATATCCTCAAGTTACTGTTTTTAATGATCGAGACATGCAAACAGTCAAAACATTATTTAAAGATGCAAAACGTCATAGAAATCATAATGTCATTATAAAGTTAGCCGAACAATTACAATTAAAAATGGGAGTTACCCCTGAAGAAACAAATATCAAATTTGTAGAGCGAGTGATTTCAGATTACAATTATTATACGCAACAATAATGGATATTATTACCCTTATTGATATTTTAGGGACTATAGCTTTTGCTATTTCTGGTGTACTTACAGCAATGCATAAACGTATGGATGCTTTTGGAATTCTTATTATTGCATTAGTGACTTCTATAGGTGGAGGTACATTACGTGATATTTTAATAGGGAAAACTCCTGTAACTTGGATGCAGGATCAAATATTTCCTTATGTGATTATAGGAACCACTGTTTTTGCAATCTTGTTTAGAAACAAGCTTAGATATTTTAGAAAATCTTTATTCTTGTTTGATACTATTGGTATAGGTCTGTATACCATTACTGGAGTTCAAGTGAGTCTTGCTTTTGGATTAGATCCTATTATTTGTGTGATATTAGGAACAGTATCAGCTTGTTTTGGTGGCGTATTAAGAGATATTCTATGTAATGATATTCCTATTATCTTTCATAAAGAAATCTATGCAACAGCTTGTATTCTAGGTGCTACTGTTTATTTGTTTTTAACTCAATTTGAAATATCACAAACGCTCTCTATGATTCTTGCTGGATCAGTAATTATTACGATACGCATCCTAGCAGTAGTTTTTGAATGGAAACTACCTAGTTTGTATAAGAAAGAAGTAAAAGAGTAATATTTATATCTTATATAAAAAGAAAAGGTTCTCTAGTGATAGAGAACCTTCTTATATATAGCTTAATTCGATTTATTCTTTTAAAAGGAATACTATAAATTGTGAAGGCTAATTCAAATAATTTATAAATATAATTTTTATTTATGAGAACGAATCAATTACATAAGTATAGACGCAATTTTGTTACCATAATTTCATTTTCATGAGAAGATTAACAATTATTTAACCTAGAGTTTGCATTAAATGTCTGATAACTAATGTTTTTTAAAACAAAATCCCAGAGTCCGAAACTCTGGGATTTTTAATTAGATACGCCATTTAATTAACACTAACCATCAAAACGAATTAAAAGGTATCTAATATAAGTTAACTTCTTACTCTATAGACGACTTATTTCAAAGACTGTTACAATGTTTTTATTTTTTAACTTTGTTTTATGATTAACAAACCTACCGTAGTTTTAGGAGCTTCTTTAAAACCTAACCGATATTCCCATCTTGCCGTTCAACGTTTGCAACAATATGATCACCCCATTATAGCTGTCGGATTGAGAGCAGGGACTATTAATGATCAAGAAGTGATTACTTTTGAGGATGCTTTCGCGAAAGCAGAAATCGACAAAAACACAATTGATACTGTAACCTTATATATTGGCCCGAAACACCAACATCAATACATGGATTATGTAGTATCGTTACAACCGAAACGTGTGATTTTTAATCCAGGAACAGAAAACCCTGAATTTTATACACTTCTTAAGGAAAACAACATTGATTTTGAAGTATCCTGTACGTTAGTGCTTTTGGGTACGAATCAATACTAATCCTAAGAAGGTTAATGTTCCGTTAAGAATAAGGATAAAGAAGCCAAAATCAAATCCTGCATACTCTTTACAGAGATAACTTATAAGATAAGCCAGAATAGGCGAGGTTATTGCAATTATGGGTACGATAGCGTCTTTTACCTTCCATGACGTAAATAATCCAAAGGCATAAAGCCCAAGGAGTGGGCCATAGGTATATCCAGCAAACGTAAATAAACGCGCAACCACGCTATCATCTGCAATGACATATTTAAAGATAATGATTACAAACACGAGTACAATAGACATTAATATGTGAATACGCTTGCGGATACGTATTTGTTTTTCTGGATCGTATTTTTTCTCAATATCTAGTATATCAATACTAAAGGAAGTCGTAAGTGATGTCAATGCACTATCTGCACTAGAATACGCTGCTGCAATAAGTCCTAATAAAAATACAATGGCAAGTCCGATACCAAGACCACTTTCTACAGCAATCGTAGGAAATAGTTGGTCTTTATGAGCATCGATACCGTTTTGAGAAGCATAAACAGTAAGTAACACGCCTAGCACAAGGAACACCATATTTACAATCGTAAGGACAATCGTAAACCAAAACATATTTTTTTGAGCATCTTTAAGGTTACGACACGTCAAATTCTTTTGCATCATATCCTGATCAAGACCTGTCATCACAATGGCAATAAAAGCTCCTGAAATAAATTGTTTGACAAAATGATCACCACTTTTCCAATCTTCAAAAAAGAAGATTTGCGATAGATCACTATCACCTACAAAGGACATAATGTTTCCTCCAGAAAGTCCCATTTGTTCAGATACGTAATAAATAGCAACGCCTACAGCAACTAGCATAAACAGTGTTTGTAGTGTATCTGTCCATACAATGGTTTTAATTCCCGCTTTAAAGGTGTATAACCAGATTAATAATATGGTAATGGTTACGGTAACCCAAAAAGGCACGCCTTCTCGACCAAAAAATGACATCTTATCAAAGACTAAAAGCTGTAATACATTGGCTACTAGATAGAGTCTAAAACTAGCGCCTACAATGCGGCTGAGTAAGAAGAAGGAAGCTCCTGTTTTATAGGATGCGTTTCCAAATCTACTCTCTAAATAAGTATATATAGAAGTTAGGTTGAGTTTATAGTAAAGAGGGAGTAAGACAAGACCTATCACTGCATACCCTACGGTATATCCTAATACTACCTGAAAATAGCTAAAACTAGATGCTTCTATCCATCCAGGTACTGAGATAAAAGTAACTCCAGAGAGCGACGCTCCAATCATACCAAATGCTACCAAATACCAAGGAGATTGTTTTCCTGCTTTAAAGAAGTCGGCATTAGAACCGCTTTTCCCAGTGAGATAACTAATCAGCATTAATACGCCAAAATATCCGGCGATAAGTAATAAAATATGATAGGGCTGCATAGAAAATGATTTGTTCTACGCTAATATAGGGTTTTTGGGGATTAAGATTTTAGTTTGATCATACGTTAATCATTAGTACTCTAATGCTCTACTTGTCTTCCTAAGATTGTATAATAGAATTTAATTATGCACTTTTTGTGTTTTATATCAGAAATGGTATTATTCTGAAAAGAAATGAAATTTGTTGGCCATAATTTTAATACTCTTTTTCTAGAGATACAATGTTTAGTAATTCTTCATTTTTTAAAAAGCGTTGATAATTTTCTATAATTTGGTCAATGACAGTTTTTACATTTGTTAAACTAGCAACATGTGGAGTTATTTGAATTTTAGGGTGATTCCAAAATGGATGTTCTTTAGGAAGAGGTTCACATCTAAAAACATCTAAAAGGGCTCCAGATAACATAAAAGCGTCAAGTGCATTGATTAAATCAGTTTCGACTAAGTGTTCACCTCGACCTACATTAATAAGGAAAGATCCTTTAGGTAATTTTTGAAAAGTTCTTTTATTTAAAATCCCTTTTGTCTTTGATGTTAGAGGCAAAAGATTAATTAAGAAATCTGAATTGTATAAAAAAGCATCAAATTCATGTATCCCAATATAACTTTCAACATTTGAAATTTGTTTTTTAGAAGTACTCCAGCCTTTTACATTAAAACCCATTTGAGCAAATTTTTCAGCGACAAGACTTCCAATGCTACCCAAGCCTAAGATAGAAATAGTAGTGTTGTTAATAGTATTGTAATCATGTTGCTTCCATGTTTTTTGTGCTTTTTGTGTAACATAAGTTCTAATGCTTTTTAGTTCAGATAAAACAATTGTGATTAAAAATTCCCACATATCATTTGATAATTTTTCATCAATTATGCGTGTGATTATATGATTTGGTTCAATAATCTGTGAGTTTGTGATGTGATCGATAGAAGCTCCAACAGATTGGATAATTTTGATATTTGGAAACTCATTGAACACATTTTTTTTTGGCTTCCAGCATATCACAAAATCTACAGATTCTTTATTTTTTACATTTGGATATACTTCAATCGATGTATTCAATAATTTTTCTTCTAGAGCTTTTTCCCAAGGCCTAGTGTCCTTATTTTCAAAAATTAATACAATGCTCATTTTTTGAGTTTTGTTACAAAGATACCGCTACTATGTAATTTTAGGTCTTTACATTGATTGTTTCAATTATAGAAAGACTACATATCAAACATCTTAAACCCGAATTATGCATTAGAACTTCGTAATGAGGGTTGAACATATAATAAAA
>CAYYSK010000175.1:0-7778 GCA_964474345.1 uncultured Flavobacteriaceae bacterium | reverse complement strand
CTCAGCGGGAGAAGGGTTAGGGATGAGGGTATTATTTTTTATTAATAGATTTTTTAATCTCCTTCATTAATTCACGTCCTCCATTATCTAATATTTCTAAAGCGCAATCAACACCGAATCCTTCATTATGATATACAGTTATGGATTGAGTTACTTCTATTTTTGTTTTTCCATCAAGAGAAAATAAAACACCTGTAAAATGAATGATTTCATTTTCTATAGTAGCAAGTGCTCCGATAGGAGCTGTACAGCCTCCTTCTAAAGTGCGTAAAAACGTTCTTTCTATATGTGTACACAATGCCGTTTCTGCGTGGTTTAATTTTGCGCAAGCGGTCTTACAAAAATCATCATCTTCCATGGCTACAATAAGCATAGCTCCTTGAGCAGGTGCGGGAGTTATCCAATCGAGTATTTCATAATTGGCAGGAAGTACATTAATACGTTCTAGTCCAGCTTTGGCAAAGATGGCTCCCGTCCAGTCGCTATTGATTAATTTTTGTAGTCGCGTATTTACATTACCACGTAAATCTGTCGTTTTATGATGTGGATACTTGTTAAGCCATTGTGCTTGACGACGTAAACTTCCAGTAGCAATAGTGCAAGAAGCTGTATAATCAGGATTTCCTTTATGAACGAGAATGTCTTCTGTATGTGCTCGTTTTAAGACAGCTGCTTGTACAATTCCTATAGGAAGTGCCGTTGGCACATCTTTCATACTATGTACTGCAATATCTACAGCACCATTAAGCATAGCAATATCCAACGTTTTTGTAAAAATACCAGTAATGCCTAGTTCATATAAAGGTTTGTCAAGTACAAGATCTCCAGTAGATTTTACAGGAATTAATTCTGTTTTGTAGCCGTGATTTTCAAGCTGTTGTTGTACTGTTGTTGCTTGCCATAATGCGAGCTCACTATCACGAGTCCCGATGCGTATGACTCTATTCACTATCTGTTTGTTCTAGTTTAAAAATAGCTTGAATTAAATCAATGCTTGTCTGTGCATTTCCGTTTGCTTCACGGAGATGATTTGCAAATCGATTTGTAATTTTTTGAATAAGACGATCAGAAATTACGATTGCTTGCTCTTCATTAAAACCGTCTATCTTTTTACGATGATTATTTAATTCTAAGGCACTTATATCATTCAATTTTGTTTTAAGAGCTTGAATGGTTGGAGCAAATGTACGTGTTGTAAGCCAAGCTTTAAAATCGTGAGTAACCTCTGCTATAATTGCCTCTGCTTTTGGAATATATTTTTGACGACGCTTTAACGTTTCATCGGTCATTTTTGAAAGCTGATCCAGATGAATAAGCGTTACATTCTCTAACTCAGTAACATTGTTTGAAACATTTTTAGGAATTGATAAGTCAAGAATAAGCAATGGTTTTTTTGTATAGATAAGCTCTTTTGAAATTGTGGGTTTCTGAGCACCTGTAGCTACGACCAAAACATCTGTTTGTGAAATTTCACTTTGAATATCAGCGTAATCTTTAACAAGTAAATTAAATTTTCCTGCTATTTTTTGAGCTTTTTCTTTTGTACGATTGATAAGCGTGATATGCTCATTTTTAGTGTGTTTTATAAGATTTTCACAAGTATTACGACCTATTTTTCCAGTTCCAAAAAGAAGAATATTTTTTTCAGAAACATACGGTACACGAGCCATAATGTATTGTACAGCTGCAAAACTTACAGAAGTGGCTCCTGATGAAATTTCTGTTTCTGTTTTAATACGCTTACTAGCTTGAATTACACTATTGATTAATCGCTCCATAAATGGATTGACTAAATTGTGCTTCTTTGCTTTTTTAAATCCAACTTTAAGTTGTCCAATAATTTCAAAGTCACCTAGAATCTGACTGTCAAGACCTGTTCCCACTTTAAATAAGTGCTGTATAGCATCATCTCCTTCATGTATATAAGATACTTGATTAAATTCAGAAACACTCCCTTGAGTATATTGGCATAAAAGCTGTATAAGTTGCAAAGGATTTTGCGCAAAACCATATAATTCTGTGCGGTTACAAGTAGAAATAACAGTGAGCGCTTCTACACCAGATACTTTCGCATTTGAGAGAATATGCTCTTGCGCTTCTTCAGAAACACTAAAATGCCCACGTACTTCGGCATCTGCTTTCTTATAGCTTAATCCGATAACGTAAAAAGTAGACGTTTCTGAAATTTTCATAACTGCACAAAAATATTCTCATTAGTTGAAAAAAAATAACGCTAGGCGTTCCAAAATTGTCGAATTGGGTGAATTCAGGTATTTCTACGTGCATTTTTATACAAAACGCCTTATTTTAGTAGTGTTTTAAGCGATATTTATAAATCGCTAATTAGAATGATTCTAAATAAAAGAATGAGTATGGTTATAGAGAATACTAAAAAAAGTATCGCTGAAGGTTTGCAAACAGAAATCGTATTAGAATCTGGATTTTCTGTTTTGACATTTTCTAATGCATTGGATTTCAATAAACAAATTGTTCGTGAGGTAGATAGTTCTATTATTCAGTTTCATTTCTGTTTAAAAGGACAATCTGTTTTTACATTTAATAATGGAGCCTATAGATTACCTATGCCAGAAGATCAGTCATTATTACTTTATAATCCACAACGAGATTTGCCTATGAATCTTCAATTACAACCAGATACTTGGGTCGTTTCTATATTGATGTCTATTAAAAAGTTTCATAGCCTTTTTTCGCGTGAAGCAAACTATATTACTTTTTTAAGTGAAGAAAATAAAGATCGTAAATACTATAAAGATGGAATTGTAACACCTAGTATGGCTATTGTGTTAAATCAATTAATGAATTATAATTTACATCCTAGTATTAAAGAGTTGTATTTTAAAGGGAAGGCTTATGAGCTATTAAGTCTTTATTTTAATAGGCCTGTCGATGCAGATATTGCACAATGTCCTTTTCTTGCAGATGAAGATAATGTCATTAAAATTAAAAGAGCCAAAGAGATTATTATTTCTCGAATGACGGAGCCTCCTACTTTATTAGAGCTTTCAATAGAAATAGGATTACCTCTTAAAAAACTAAAAGAAGGATTTAAACAGATTTATGGAGATTCAGTCTATAGTTTTTTATTTGATTATAAAATGGAAGTAGCTCGACAATTACTAGCTTCAGGTCATTATAATGTTAATGAAGTAGGACTTAAAGTTGGATATAGTACTTCGAGTCATTTTATAGCAGGATTTAAAAAGAAATTTGGTACGACTCCTAAAAAATATTTGATGTCTTTAGGGTAAATTAAAATGCAATACTATATTTTCAATTACTTATATATTTAAAATTTAGATCGTGAATATCAATACTATTTTTTCTTTTCTCCGCTTGCGCGAAAAAAAATACAGACACACATCTCACTACTCAGAAACAAACACAAACTAAAAAAGTGTTAGTATTTACCAAAACATTAGGAGGGCGTCATAAATCTATCGAAACAGGTATCGCTACGATTAAAGATTTTGGAAAAAAGAATAACTTTTTGGTAGAGCATACAGAAGATGGCACTCATTTTTTCTACAGCCTTTTTGCCACAATATGATACAATTATCTTTTTAAGTACAACAGGAAATGTACTAGATGATGCTCAAAAAAAGTTTGAAAAATACATGCAAGAGAGGAGGAAGTTATCTAGGAATACATGCAGCTGCAGATACAGAATATGAATGGCTATGGTATGGTAAAATGATAAGAAGTTATTTTGAAAGCCACCCTAATAATCCAAATATTAGAATAGCTACCTTATCAAAAACTGTAAATAAACATCGTAGTACATCACATCTTGAAACTACTTTTTCAAGAGATGATAAATGGTATAACTACAAGAATATGAATCCAAAGGTAATACCTGTTTTATCCTTGGGTGAAACTAGTTACGAAGGAGGGAATCAAGGAGATTCACATGCAATAGCTTGGTATCATGAGTATGATGGAGGAAGAGCATTTTATACAGGAGGAGGGCATACTAAAGAATCGTATACAGAATCTGGTTTTAGAAAGTATCTTGAAGAAGTCATTCTTTGGTGTTTAGAATAACACTATCAAAAACTCTTATAGATTTCATAACAACATACTGTAAGATACTCCGTATTTTTGTTTACCAATAAAAGAAAAGGAATGAACAAAGGTGTTTTACTAGTTAATTTAGGATCTCCAAAAAGCACAGACCCTAAAGATGTAAAAGAATATTTAGGTGAGTTTTTAATGGATGAGCGTGTGATTGATGTACCCTATGCAGCTCGTGCATTACTAGTAAAGGGAATCATTTTGAATACCCGACCTAAAAAAAGTGCAGAAGCCTATAGTAAAATATGGTGGGAAGAAGGATCACCACTTATTGTTCTTACAAAACGATTACAAAAAAAAGTGCAATCACATACAGAGTTGCCTGTTGAGATAGCAATGCGATATGGAACTCCTTCTATTATGGAAGGCTTACAAAAACTTCATGATCAAGGTGTAGATGATGTGATGTTATTACCTTTGTATCCTCAACATGCAATGGCTACAACAGAAACAATTCTAGTTCTAGCAGAAGAGTTGCGAGCAACTCATTTTCCTGCGATGACAATCACTAATGTCCCGGCCTTTTATAACAAAGAGGCCTATTCAAATGTTCTTTCAGAAAGTATAGGGGAGCATCTCAAAGATTTAGATTACGAGCATTTATTATTTAGTTATCACGGAGTACCAGAAAGGCATATACGCAAGAGTGATGTGACAAAACTGCATTGTAAGATAGATGGAAGTTGTTGTAGTGCAGGATCAAAAGCACATGAGTTTTGCTACCGTCATCAATGTTATGAGACCACTCGTAAAGTAGGACAATATCTAAATTTAGAACCTGGTACATTTTCAACATCTTTTCAATCCCGTTTAGGATTTGATCCTTGGTTACAACCTTATACAGATCGTACTATTGAACGTATGGGGAAAGAAGGGATTAAAAAAATGGCTATTGTCACACCAGCCTTTGTTTCTGATTGTCTTGAAACCTTAGAAGAAATCGCTATGGAAGGTGAAGAAATCTTTCATGAAGCAGGAGGTAAAGAGTTTACAACAATTCCTTGTTTAAATGATCGTGATGATTGGGCAGCAGTTATTGCAGGTTGGATTAAAGATTGGGAAGAAGGTGTACCTGTAACAGCTTAATTTTACGTTAAATTTTAGCAAGTTCGACTCTCTTTTAAAAAAGTGTTTGCATCTTGCAAATAACTAACAAATACTACTTGTCCAAAAAAAACTCTACATCTTTAGGTACAGAACCTATTTCAAAACTACTTGTTAAACAAGCAGTACCTGCTTCTATAGGTATTTTGGTGATGTCACTTAACATGATTGTAGATACCATTTTTGTAGGAAGATGGATTGGACCTCAAGCAATCTCGGCCATCACCGTAGTGATTCCTTTTACTTTTTTTATTGCTGCTATAGGTCTTGCAGTAGGAATTGGAGGAAGCTCTGTATTATCAAGAGCATTAGGAGCTGGGAATGATGAGAAAGCATTACATGTTTTTGGAAACCAAATTACGACTACGCTTCTTATATCTGGATCATTAGCAATTGTAGGGCTTATATTTCAAGATTATTTTATAGAATTTTTTGGAGCAGCCGATTCTTTTAAAGATATGGCGCTTACTTATTATCGTATTGTACTTTACGGTATCGTGATGCTCGCATTATGTATGATGGGTAATAATGTGATACGTGCAGAAGGTAAACCTAAATTTGCTATGTATGCCATGATTCTACCTGCTGTTGGAAATATAGTAATGGATTATATCCTAATAAAAGTACTAGGATTTGGAATGCAAGGAGCAGCTTGGGCAACTTTTATAAGTTATGCAATCTGTTTTGGATTTATCTTTTGGTTTTTTGTTGCTAAAAGTGAGCTACGTATCAGATTAAATTCCTTAAAACTTAGAAGGAAAATTCTAAAAGAGATTAGCAGTTTAAGCGGTGTAACATTAGCACGTCAAGGAACCATTAGTGTATTAGGAATTCTATTAAACAATGTATTAATCACCTATGGAGATGCACTAGATCTTGCTTCTTATGGTATTATAAGTAGAATGCTGATGTTTGCCTTGTTTCCAGTGATAGGTGTCACACAGGGATTTATGCCTATAGCTGGTTATAATTTTGGAGCAAAAAAATATTCACGCGTACGAGAAACTATTAATACCTCTATTAAATATGCTGGATTTTGGGCTATTGTAATTTTTATTGGAATTATGGTTTTTTCTGATGTAAGTGTCGCTTTATTTTTAAGTGACAAAGGAGGTGATGCCCAGACTATTGCAGATAATGCAGAGTTACTTAAGCGTACGCCTAATGCATTACGCTGGGTATTTGCAGCAACACCTATTATTGTAATACAACTTATTGGATCTGCTTATTTTCAATCAATAGGAAAAGCAGTACCAGCTTTACTTTTGAGTTTAACAAAACAAGGGTTTTTCTTAATTCCTTTAATTCTGATATTACCAACATTCTTAGGTGTTTGGGGTGTATGGATTGCGTTTCCAATTGCTGATATTCTTTCTACCCTTGTAACAGGATATTTCCTAAATAAAGAAGTGAAGACCAATCTTGCACTTCAGGAAGAAGGATAATTATACGCTTTCGCGGAAGCGTACTTAGCCATATTTTTAGTTCATATTATAAGAGTTTTGTTTTTGCAGAATACGTTAAAAAACTCCTAAAAAAGAATTCCTTCTTAAGAATTCCTTAAATTTCTGTCGAAATACCAAACTAAAATTCAATGAAAACCAACATTCTCTTCCTTTTCTTGAGTATTCTCTCAGGAATGGCACTAGAAACGAGTGCACAAACACCAGACAAATCTTCTTATGAAGCATTAGAATATCGATTAATCGGACCTTTTAGAGGAGGACGAAGCGCTGCTGTCACTGGAGTTCCAGGACAACCTGATTTATTTTATATGGGAAGTACCGGCGGAGGTGTATGGCGTACTACAAACGGAGGCGCAGCATGGGAAAATATTTCTGATGGATTCTTTGGAGGAAGTATTGGAGCTGTAGAAGTTTCAAAAAGTGATCCTAATGTCATTTATGTAGGAGGAGGAGAAAAAACCCTTCGTGGTAATGTGTCTTCGGGATATGGTATCTGGAAAACCGTAGATGCCGGACAAACATGGAGTCAGATGGGACTTAAAAATAGTCGTCACGTACCTCGTATACGAGTACATCCTACAAATCCTGATATAGTATATGCAGGAGTGTTAGGAAATATCTATAAACCCACACAAGAACGAGGTGTCTATAAAAGTACCGATGGAGGAAAAACCTGGAGACAAACGTTGTTTAGTAATGCAGATGCAGGTGTTGTAGATTTAATTATAGACCCTAATAATTATAGAGTATTATATGCCACCACTTGGAATGCAAGACGTACACCGTATAGTTTAAGCTCTGGTGGAGATGGATCGGCACTTTGGAAAAGTACAGATGAAGGTGAAACATGGACAGAGCTATCTACTAACGATGGTTTTGCCAAAGGGATTTTAGGAATTATGGGTATTACCGTATCTCCTGTAAATAGCAACCGTTTGTATGCTATGGTAGAAAATGAAAAAGAAGGAGGACTCTATACTTCGAAAGACGGTGGAATGAACTGGTCTAAGATAAATTCAGAACGTAAATTACGCCAACGTGCATGGTACTACACACGTTTATATGCAGATACAAAAGACGAAAATACCGTGTATGTGTTAAATGTACGTTACCATA
>CAYYSK010000174.1:0-7779 GCA_964474345.1 uncultured Flavobacteriaceae bacterium | reverse complement strand
TATGAAAAAATGAAAACACTTTTCAAGAATAAAAAATATTGAAGCCTCATAAGAGGCCAATTACAAAGAGATATTTTTTCATAGTTAATATGTTTTTTTTCTAAAAACGTGATGATGATGCTTTTAGTATATTTTTAGATTTATTCTATCTCTTCTAGAAATAAAAAAGGGTATTTTTCTCTTTCATTAATTTTGTAATTATTTAAAGCTTTGTTCATACGTTTTTGTTCATCCCTTAAATCATAAACACTTTGCTTATAAGAAATCATAAAATCCAGATATTCTTGAAGTGTCACTTCCTTATTTATCTTAAGGTTAAAAAATATACTATCTGACACTGATTCTTGAAAGTAATCATAAACGTTTTGGCGATTTATATTACCATTAACTTCAAAAGAATCGAGTGGTACAATTTGCTCTTTTTTGCCTTTCAAATAGTTTTCAATATTAAAAGCTCTAGGAGGTGGCCTCTTTCACTTCTTCAAAATTTTATCAAAGACAAGTCTTTCTTGACGACATAACAGAATTAAGAAAAAAGATGCTATTATAAGTCAAGGATATTTTATTTAGAATAATTAATATTATTTCAATTTATCTCTACTCTTGAATTCATATCATGAATGCTTTCTAAAGAAATACAAGATGTCATTTTATCATCACTATTCCTTATACATCTTTTAGTAATTATGCCTTTTGTATTTTTAAACATTTTCTTAAAAAGAAGTCTAGATTTAGTTACAACAAAATTAATCTCATGCTCTTGGTTTGAAATATCTATTTCATAATAATACGTATTTAATTTTTTACGCTTTTTAACCTTTTCTTTTTTAGGTAGTATTTCAAATCGAACCGTCAATGGGTCTTCTGAAGGAAGCAATTTTAAAAAATAATTACTGGCATTAGTATCTTTCTTTATTCTAGCGCCATTAATTAACACCCCTTTATTATGCATTTTATTCTCATCAACCAAAACATGATAGCCATCTGCAAGTATATAATTATCTAGCTTAAATTTAACGTGTTCTCGAGTATTATGAAATGTAAAATTAAACCAATACTCACTACTATCCTGAACATGAACACTAGCTTGATACATATTATCTTGTGAGTTGTGAAATTGCATCCATTTCCATCGTTTCTCATTTTCTAACGAAACATAGTCGTACTCTAACACTTCATCAAACGTATATTTTGTTTGAGAATATGAAATGCAGGATACTAAAAATAAAAAATACAGATATTTCATAAAACAATTCATATCAAATAACCTCCTTCACTCCTTCAAAATCCAATCCTCCATAATTCCCACTACTCATAAGTAACAAGGCAGTATTTTCAAAAGTTTGACCAAATAAGAATTCTTTAAATTGAGCAGGGTCGGTATAAATAATTAAATCCTCTCTTTGGAAAGCTGCTGCAATTTGTTGTTCAGTTACTTTTTCTAGTTTCTTGATTTCAACAGCATGTGGAGAATAAAAAACTACTGCTACATCAGCAGCATCTAGTGCACCTTGATACTCTGATAAAAATTCTGCATTTAAACTACTATAGGTGTGTAATTCTAGGCAAGCAACAAGTGTATGATTCACATATTGTTCTTTTACAGCTTTGGTGGTTGCACTTACTTTTGAAGGACTATGGGCAAAATCTTTATAAGCTACATTGGTAGCACTTTCTGCTATTTTCTCTAAGCGTTTTGAAGCTCCTTTAAATGTGGCAATCGCTTCATAAAAGTCTTCTTCTACCACACCCATATGTTGACAAATCCATTTCGCTCCAGCCAAATTATTCAAGTTGTGTTTTCCAAATATTTCTATAGGCATTGCGCCTTCTGGAGTTTCTAATAAAGTTTCTCCATTTGCTACTTCATATACTGGAGTGCCATAAGGATACTTCTTAATATGTGCAGTTGCATTATCCACCACCTTAACTACCTCAACATCTTCTGTATTATATACCATTGCTCCCCCATTAGTCATACTATTGACAAATATTTGAAACTGCTCTACATAATTTTCATAGGTAGGAAATACATTGATATGATCCCAAGCAATACCACTTAACAACGCTATATTTGGTTTGTACAAATGAAATTTAGGACGACGATCTATAGGACTACTCAAATACTCATCACCTTCCAACACAATAAAGTCATTCTCTTCGGTAAGATGTACCATGGTTTCAAAACCTTCTAGTTGTGCCCCTACCATATAATCTACTTCTTTTTCCCAATAATGCATCACATGCAAGATCATCGAAGTGATTGTTGTCTTTCCATGAGATCCTCCTATCACAACACGGGTTTTATTCTTTGATTGCTCATACAAATACTCAGGATATGAATACACCGTAAGTCCTAATTCTTGCGCTTTATGCAACTCAGGGTTATCTTCCTTGGCATGCATTCCTAGAATAACAGCATCTAGGTTTTCTGTGATTTTTTCAGGAAACCATCCAAAAGTTTCAGGTAATAATCCATATTTCTCAAGACGAGATTTTGAAGGGTCAAAAATAGTATCATCACTTCCTGTTACTTGATATCCTTTATGGTGTAATGCTAAGGCCAGATTGTGCATCGCTGCACCGCCTATAGCTATAAAATGTACGTTCATGTTTCGTATGTATTATCGCACTTAAAAATAAGATTAATTCTAGAAAATAAATCCTTTCTGTCAGTTTTCCGCTTTCGCGAAAGCAAAATTTAAAAGGAACATCTCAGAAAGTGAGTTCTTATTAAGGAATATTCAGATACTTATGTGTTTGCAAAGAAATTTTCCATTTTGGATGTTCCATCACATAGTCTACAATAAGCGGAACCATTTTTTCTCTCACAGACCATTCTGGCTGAAGGTACAAGATACAGTTTTCAGATACTTTGGCTGCTTGTTCTTCGGCAAATACGAAGTCGCTTTTATTATATACAATTACTTTGAGTTCATGTGCTTTTTGAGACACTTCATCTTTTGGTAGCATTCGTTTTTTAGGGGAGAGACAAATCCAATCCCAATCTCCAGAAAGATCATACGCACCTGATGTCTCTATGTGTACTTGTAATCCTCTTTCTTTAAGTAAACTCGTAAGAGGCTTCATATCCCACATTAGAGGCTCGCCTCCTGTAACGACAATTGTGTCGCTATACTTGGCAGCATTATCTGCTATTGTAACTGCTTCAGTAGGAGGGTGAATCGCCGCATCCCAGCTTTCCTTTACATCACACCAATGACATCCTACATCACATCCACCCACTCGTATAAAATAAGCAGCAGTACCTTTATGATAACCTTCTCCTTGAATGGTATAAAATTCTTCCATTAAAGGTAGTAGCTCTCCTAAATCTACTCGTGACTGTATCGCTTCTTTTGTCATAGAATACAAAAATACAAAGTACAAGTGATGAATTACCAATAATCTTTATGGAATACTCGTTTGTATACTACGAGTTCAATTAATATGAGTATTTTTATAGGATTAATGAAACTCTAACTACTCATACTTCTACTGATCTATGTATGAAAATAATTTAGCTTTCGCGAAAGCGCAAGACGTACAAGACCCTCTTTCTCATTTTAAAGATCGATTCTACCTTCCTGTAGACACCAATGATAATCCGCTTATATATATGTGCGGAAATAGTTTAGGATGTCAACCAAAACCAGTAGCTACATATCTTGAACAAGAGCTTAATGATTGGGCAAATCTTGGTGTTGAAGGACATTTTGAAGCGCAAAATCCTTGGATGCCTTATCATGAATCCTTAACCAATCAAATGGCAGATATTGTTGGCGCTTTACCAAGCGAAGTTGTTGTAATGAATACACTTACAACAAACTTACACTTAATGATGGTTTCTTTTTATAGACCAACAACTGCTCGTCATAAAATTATTATTGAAAGTGATGCCTTCCCATCAGATAGGTATGCGGTAGAAAGTCAAATTAAGCATCATGGTTTTATCCCTTCTGAAAGCCTTGTTTTATGGCAACCTAGAAAAGGGGAAGATTTATGTCGTTATGAAGACCTTGAAGCCATTGTACAAGAACACGGAGACAGTATTGCTTTATTCTTAATTGGAAATACCAATTATTATTCAGGTCAATGTTATCCTATCCAAAAAATAACGCAATTAGGACATACCAATGGAAGTAAAGTAGGTTTTGATCTAGCTCACGGTGTAGGTAATATTATGCCTGATTTACATAACAACGGACCAGATTTTGCCGTGTGGTGTTCTTATAAATATTTGAACAGTGGCCCTGGAAGTTTAGGTGGTTGTTTTGTACATGAGCGTCATCATAAGGATAAGAACATCAATCGATATGCAGGTTGGTGGGGACATAATAAGGATACGCGTTTTAATATGCGACACGGATTTGACCCTATCCCCTCTGCCGAAGGATGGCAACTCTCTAATCCTCCTATTTTATCAATGGCAGCGGTAAAAGCTTCTTTAGATATTTTCGCGGAAGCGGGAATAAAGAATTTACGAGAAAAATCTATTCATCTTACAGGATATTTAGAATTTTTACTCGATGATTTAAACAATGACCGAATCTCAGTAATTACACCTAGAGACCCTGAACAACGAGGAAGTCAACTTTCTATTCAAGTTAAAAATGCAGATCGTAGTTTACATGATCAATTAACTAAAGCTGGCGTGATATCAGATTGGCGGGAACCTGATGTAATTCGGGTAGCTCCTGCTCCATTATATACAAGTTATGAAGATGTTTATATACTTGTTGAGAAATTAAAAGAAGTATTAGATTAATAACTTTTTAAACAAAATCATTTACGCTTTTTTATCCAAAAAAAAATATTCTTTTCGAATATGGGTACTAAAAAAGCACACACAAGAACACTCTAATTATAATCAAATTTTAAATTAAACATGGATAAAAAAATTTACATACTCATCTTATTATTAATTACTACTAGCGTTTATTCTCAACACCGAGTTAACATCACTCTTAAAAATGGAGATAAATTAACAGGAAAAGGTAAGGTTACTAAAACAGGAGTAAATCTCAAAACAAGTGAAGGCACTCGTAAAATTGAAGGCTCTGAAATAGAACGAGTTGTATCAACCAAAAATAAAAAAACAGTAAAACATGCTTTTAGGCCCTTAAAAAAAGGAAAAAAACCTCAAGCTTTACCGATAATATATACTGGTAATGGTATAGAATTATATGAAATATATGTAGGCAAATCACAGGCTGGAAATGTATCAGTAGCAATTTACAGACATTATGTTTATAGAGATGGAGAAGAATTTGCTACCATGGTGGCAAGTGGCGCTCTTTTAGGGAAAAGTTACAAACAACGAGCTAAGAAATACTTTTCAGATTGTCCTTCGTTATCCGAAAAAATAGGAACCAAAGGCTTTAAAAAAAATGATTTAAAAAAAGTGATCAAATATTATGAAAAGAATTGTGGGTCTTAGCCCATAAAACTTCTTTAATAAACTAAAAACCAACACTTATAAATCATCAGAATTATTTTTGAGAAATTTATACTATCAAATATATCTATAGACAATGTACATACCTGAAATCTATAAAAATGAAGATCCTGAACAGATCAGATCTTTTATAAAAGAAAATAGTTTTGGAATACTCGTCACTAATAAAGATGGGGTATCACTCGCTACTCATATACCATTAGAGTATGCTCAAAAAGAAGATGGCACAGAAATACTACACGCACATATTTCAAAAGCAAATGAGCAATGCAATCATATCATAGATGGAGCAGAAGCCTTATGCATTTTTAATGGTCCACATAGTTATGTTTCTAGTAGTTGGTATGACTTTGAAGAAGTACCTACTTGGAATTATATTGCTGTTCAGGTGCGAGGTACATTGACACAATTAGATCAAGAAGGATTATGGAATTCTGTAAAAACCTTAATGTACACTTATGAAAGCGGTCAAGAACACCCAGTACGTATGGAAGACCTTTCTGAAAAAACATTGAGGCAGATGAATGGTATTATAGGCTTTGAAATCGCTATCACCTCTATAGAAGCTGCTTATAAATTATCTCAAAATAGAGATGATAAGAATCATACAACTGTTGTAAATCACTTACACAATACCGGTGATACTGGAAGTAAAGCCATCGCAGAAAGGATGAAAGAACAAAGAGAGAATACGAACTAATTCATGAGATTCCCGCCTACGTGAGAATGAAAGTATATGAACACTAAAGAACACATATTAATTATAGGCGCTGGACTCTGCGGGTCTTTACTCGGTTTACGCATGGTACAAAGAGGTTATACAGTCACTATCGTAGAAAAACGTCCAGATCCAAGACAAGTTCACCAAGATGCAGGACGTTCTATCAATCTTGCTTTTTCTGATAGAGGTATGAAAGGAATCAAACTAGTAGGACTTGAAGAAGAGGTACGCAAACTCTGTATTCCTATGAATGGACGTATGATTCATGACACAAAAGGAAATACATTCTTTAGCCCGTATAGTGGTCGTACAGATGAGTATATCAATTCTATATCACGTAGTGATCTTAATATGATGTTACTTGATACTGCAGATCAGTTTGATGCACTTACTATTCATTTTAATCTTGGGTGTAAAGAAGTTGACTTAGAAAATGCCATCGCAACTTTTAAGGAATATACAACTGGAGAAATGCGTACTTTTTCTGGAGACATTATTCTCGGAACTGATGGGGCTGGATCTACACTCCGCAAAAGCATGTACTTAAATAAAAAGTTTTTGTTTAGTTTTTCTCAAGAGTACTTAGGGCACGGATATAAAGAACTATCTATCCCTCCTACTGAAGACGGTGGGTATAGAACAGAAAAAAACGCATTACATATATGGCCAAGAGGTCGTGATATGATTATTGCATTACCTAATTTAGATGGGAGTTTCACTGTCACTTTATTTCTAGATTATGATGATGCGCCAGATAGTTTTGCATCTCTTAATTCTCCAGAAGCTATAGAAGAGTATTTTACTCGACAATTTCCAGATGCAGTTGCTATGATGCCTAATCTGATCCAAGAGTTTCAAGAAAACCCCATTGGACCATTGGGAACTATTAAGTGTAGTCCATGGCACTCTTTTGGAAAGACATGTATTCTAGGTGATGCAGCACATGCCATTGTTCCTTTTTATGGACAAGGGATGAATGCTAGTTTTGAAGATGTCGTTGTCTTTGATGAAGTTCTTGATAAATATCAAGGAGATTGGAAAACTGTTTTTAGAGAATACGAAAAAGCACGAAAAAAAGACACCGATGCTATTGCAGATCTAGCTGTAGATAATTTTCACGAGATGAAAGAACATACAGCAAATCCATTATTTCAAGAAAAACGAAAATTGGAAACTGCTTTTGAGAAAGATTTTCCAAATGAGTACTACTCTAAATACAGTTTAGTTACTTTTAATGAAGACATAGGATATAGAGAAGCAATGCTACTCGGGAGAGCACAAGATAAAGCAATACTTAACTTGATAGATGAAGGTGCTCTTCCTAATGATCTTTCGCTTAAAGCAAAACTAGAAAAAATCCAAAAAGAAACGGATGACATATTGCACGATGATGCAATTGTAGAAAATTTATAAATAGGTTTAAAAGAAAGTTTTGAAAGAATACTTATACCTTTAAATCCTAACATTGCATTTGAAGTGCTATAAGAAGTTTTAATTTCAGCTGAAGGTAATACACCACCTGAAAAGTATTTTTTTGGAATAATTTGTCCACTCGTAGGATCATACTCTTCTTTAATTAAATCGGAAGCTCCTGATTTAA
>CAYYSK010000173.1:0-7794 GCA_964474345.1 uncultured Flavobacteriaceae bacterium | reverse complement strand
TTGCAGTACATTCAAGCTGTAATAGATTTTCTAATGCATAATTCGGGTTTAAAGGTAGTAAACCAATAGTATTCATATAAAGAAGTAAGGTACATATATACTTCCGTCTGTATAAATAGTTTATTACTTTACTAGTTTCTTATTGTAGAATAGAGAAATAAACATTAATTTTCTATTTTTATATACAGAAAGTCTTTATCTAGAGAATAACCGTATATACTAAATAGCACTGCAATCAAGATTTGGAAATAAATTATATATAATTGACACCGCTTAAGCCATTACTATACTTCTCATTGTTTAAATATCCACTTACAAAAGAGGAGATCATTGCATTTTCTAATATTAAAAATACTGATACCGTAGATGCAGAATTAAAATCACTTGTTGAGGAAGGGATTATATACAAAATCAATGATTTTTATTCTTGTGATAATGATGCTTCACAAATAGAAAGAAGATTAGCTGGAAACGAAGGCGCTCGTAAAATTGCTAAAAAAGCAGATCGCATGTCTCGATTAATATCAAGATTTCCATTTGTGGAAGGTGTTGGTATTTCTGGGGCTTTATCGAAAGGCTTTTTTGACGAGGATGGAGATATTGATTTTTTCATTATTACTAGTAAACATAGACTATGGATTGCAAGGACATTACTTATTTTATACAAAAAAATATTCTTACTCAATTCTAAAAAATATTTTTGTGTTAATTATTTCATAAGCGAAAATTCATTAGAAATAGAAGAAAAAAACCTCTTTACAGCAACAGAACTTGTAACACTAATTCCTATGTATGGTAATGGTAGTTTTCAAAAATTTTACGATACAAATACGTGGGCATACGCGACCTTTCCCAACAAAAGTTTCGGAGAAGGATTAGGTGAATTGAAACCTATACGTAAACCTGGAATCACAAAATTAACTGAACGCATATTACGTTCTAAAATAGGAGAACGTCTTGATACATTTTTCTTAAAACTCACTTATAAAAAATGGGAGTTAAAATTTAGTGAAATGAATCCTGATCAATTTAATATTGCTATGAAATCCACAAAAAGTGTCTCAAAACATCACCCAAGAGGTTTTCAAAATAGAGTAATTACTCAACTCAATGAGAAATACAACGCCTACGAAACTAAATATAATATCACTCTAAATAAAGAACATGCTTGATATTCTATTTTCTCATTCATATTACTACCCCCTTGACAAAAAACAATGGGAAAACAAAACACCATATCCACCGCTAGGCACTTTGTATGCTGCTTCTTTAATGCGAGAAGAGGGTTATAATGTAGACCTTTTCGACACCAATTTAAGAAGTGACCCTTATGCTATAGAATCCAAAATAAAAGAACAAAACCCTTCTTTTCTAGTCATTTATGATGATGGATTTAATTATCTCACTAAAATGTGTCTCACGACCATGCGAGAAGCTGCTTTTGAGATGATTGGATTAGGTAAAAAATACAATTGTCAAGTCATTGTTTGTAGTAGTGATAGTACAGACCAATATGACCAATACCTACAAGCAGGTGCAGACTACATCATTCAAGGAGAAGGAGAAATCACCTTAAAAGAACTCATTACTGCCTTAAAAAATAAAACTCCAATTGGTTTAATTAATGGCATTGTGTATAAAGAAGGTAATGAGATAAAAAAGCACCCTAAACGTATTGTATTACGTAATCTAGATGAGTTACCGCGACCCGCATGGGATCTAGCTGATATAGATGCTTACAAAGCGGTATGGGCACAAAGCGGAAAGCGATTCACATTAAATATAGCTACTACAAGAGGGTGTCCTTTTAAATGTAATTGGTGCGCAAAACCCATTTACGGAAATCGCTATAATTCACACTCCCCTGAATATATCACAAAACACATTGCTTTCTTAAAAGAGCAATATGGAGTGACTAATTTTTGGATGTGTGATGATATTTTCGGGTTAAAACCTAATTGGGTACAGAATTTTAATATCGAACTAAAAAAAGAAAATTTAACGATTACCTATTATATACAAAGTAGAGTCGATTTACTCTTAAAAGAAGACACTATAGATGCTCTTGCTGAAAGCGGTCTTAAAGAGGTTTGGGTAGGTGCCGAAAGCGGTTCTCAAAAGATTCTAGATGCCATGGATAAAGAAACCAAGGTAGAACAGATCTATGAAGCAACTCGACTTTTAAAAAAGAAAAAGGTAAAAGTCGCATTTTTTATTCAGTTTGGATACTTAGGAGAAACCAAAGAAGACATTGCAAAAACAGTAGCTATGATTAAAGAATTAGTTCCTGATAATTTAGGGATCTCTGTTTCATATCCATTACCAGGAACTCCATTTTATGAAAAAGTAAAAGATGATCTTCAGCTCAAAGCTAATTGGACTGACAGTGATGATCTTGCTATGATGTTTCAAGGAACATTTAATTCAAAATATTATAAAAAATTACATAGGTATGTACACAAAGAGTATAGGAAAAGTCAAGCAATATCAAACTTTAAAACTTTCTTTAAAAACCCTTTATCACTCTCAAAAGAAACAATACGATCTATGGCTTTATACTTTTATTATACGCCAAGTGCATTTATAGATAAAACTGTATTAAAAAATATGCAACATACTAACAGTTGATTAACTATTTACTAAATCTATATTTGAAGTAGCATATAAGAAACAACCATACATGAGTAATGATTTTGACATACATGCACAAAACTACGATGCTGTTTTTACACACTCTAGTATTGGAAAAGCTCAACGTGATCGTGTATATCAATTTCTTGAAAAGGAGTTAAACACTACAGAAACTCTTCAAATTTTAGAATTGAACTGTGGCACTGGAGAAGATGCTAAATATCTTCACAGTAAAGGACATCATGTCATCGCAACAGATATTTCTGAAGAAATGTTAACTGTGGCTAAAAATAAACATCCAAAACTCACCTTTGAGAAATTAGACATTACTACAATTACTTCTAAAACATTTGATCAAAAATTTGATTTAATTTTTTCTAATTTTGGAGGACTTAATTGTATTTCTACAGTTCAACTTGAAGATTTTCTTACTACTTCAGAAGCATTACTCTCAGATAATGGTAAACTTATTATGGTAATTATGCCTAAAAACACATTATGGGAACGTTTTTATTTTCTGTTGAAATTACAATTTAAAAAAGCCTTTCGGCGAAATACAAAAGAAGCTGTATATGCACATGTAGAAGGTGTACAAGTACCTACTTGGTATTATAATCCTAATGATATCATAGATTTAGGTAAAGTATACACCAAATCTACAACTATAAAACCTGTAGGAATTACTATTCCTCCATCCTATTTAGAACCTTATTTTAAAAACAAACCGCGTTTTATGAAGCTTTTGATTACTTTAGAGTCATGGTTTCAAAAGCCTTTCTGGGCAAAATATGCAGACCATTTTTTAATAAGCTTTGAAAAGAAATGAGCGTTTTATTGACACACGCATATTACCTCTCTGGTGACCCTAAAGAGCATAAGATTATGAAACCTTATCCTCCTTTAGGACAACTCTATATTTCTGGATATCTCAATGAGCAGAATATAGAAAATTATCTTTTTGATACTACTTTTTATTCTAAAGAAGATCAACTAGAATTCATTAAAGAGAAACAACCAGATATTGTTGCAATTTATTCTAACTTAATGACAAAAGTTGAGGTCATTAAGCTCATGAAAATTTTAAAGACCGACGCTACATACGGTTTTCCTATCATTGTTCTTGGAGGTCCTGACATAAGTTATAATCTTGAGAATTACTTAAAAGCAGGTGCACAATACCTTATCATAGGTGAAGGTGAGGAAACTATGGCAGAGTTACATAATGCTATTGTAAACAATACAGATATATCACAAGTAACAGGGCTTGCATATTTAGACAACGATGGTTTGGTTACAAAAACAAAACCTCGTGTAAAAATGAAAGACCTTTCGGTATTACCGCTTCCTAACAGAGAAGCTATACCGATGGAAAAGTATCTCAAAACCTGGAAAGACAATCATGGGATGAGTTCTATGACTGTGAGTACACAACGTGGTTGCCCTTATACCTGTAAATGGTGTAGTACTGCTGTATATGGTCAAAGTTATAGACGCAGGCCTGCTGCCCTAGTCGCCGCCGAATTAAAAATGCTTAAAAACACGTACCAACCTGATTCTATTTGGTTTGTAGACGATGTATTTACAGTAAGCCATAAATGGCTTGCTGCTTTTCACGAAGAAGTGATTAAACAAGACGCTATCATTCCTTTTGAATGTATCACCAGAGCTGAAAGATTAAACGATGATGTTTTACAGATTTTAAAAGAAGCTGGATGTTATCGTATATGGATAGGTGCTGAAAGTGGATCACAAAAAATCATTGACGCCATGAATCGTCGCGTAGATGTTGACGTTGTAAAAGAAGCTATCCAAAAAACCAATGCCATGGATATGGAAACGGGTACTTTTATTATGCTTGGATACCCAGGAGAAGATCTAGAAGATATAAATACCACCGTACAATATCTTAAAGATGCAAATCCAACACATTTCACCATTACTATTGCCTATCCTATCAAGGGTACTTCTTTATACTCTGAAGTAGAAAAAGATATTATTACAAAACTTGATTGGGAAACCTCAACAGACAGAGAAATCGATTTCAAACGTACATATTCTCGTAAATTCTACGATTATGCTGTAAAACGAGTTGTAAATGAAGTAAATTATCACAGAGAAATTACAAGGTCACAAAATCGAGATTTTAAAAAAGCCATGAAATATAAAGTCAAATCTATCATTGCAAATGGATTAATGACTGTTACCAAATAATGATGACACAACTCAATACTTGGCAAAGCTTCAACTATACTGTATATACTCTAACAGTATTGTTTTTTTTGTTGAGTCTCTGGGGAATTTCAAATCATGAATTATGGTTAGATGAAGCGCATCATTATCTACTAGCACGTGATAGTATTTCTTTTCAAGATCTTTTAAAAAACACCCGATACGAAGGACATCCCATTGTATGGAACTTAGCACTCTATTGGATCACAAGAATTACCACAGATCCAATATGGATGCAGGTATTTCACGTAAGTATTATGACGCTTAGTGTTGGAATATTTTTAAAAAAAGCACCCTTCTCTTGGATCTTTAAGCTTCTTTTTATATTTGGATATTTTATCTTTTTTGAATATAATGTCTTAAGTAGAAATTATAGTCTTGGGATTCTTTTTATATTCTTAGCCTGTAGTTTATATGACAAACGACGTTCAATGTTTATAGGTATTGCTACGTTACTGGGTGTTGCTTGTAACAGTCATGCCATCTTTGTGATACTTGCCAGCAGTATCATGGCGATGATTACTTTAGAGCGCCTTACTATAAAAAAGTTTTGTATTTCTAGAAATGTACGTATAGGTATTCTCATCTTTATAGGATTAGCACTTATAAGTCTACTACAGATCATACCTCCATCAGACACTTCTTTTTTTGAACGCGGAGAAAACATCTCACTATTTCAGAAAATATCAAAGAGCATGTCTCCATTTTTTAAAAGCATTTTCCTCTTACCAGACGTAACTATAGATTCTTTTTGGAATAGCCATATTCTAGTTAATTATAGTAAGTCTATTGCAGCAGTATTAGCAATAGCAAGCTTAAGTATTCCTTATATTTTATTTTACAAGAATAGAAGTCTACTGATATATATGTATTTTGGCATTTTTGCGACAGCTGGTTTTTTCTTTATTACGATGA
This sequence comes from uncultured Flavobacteriaceae bacterium, assembly GCA_964474345.1. GTDB lineage: Bacteria > Bacteroidota > Bacteroidia > Flavobacteriales > Flavobacteriaceae > Dokdonia. The sequence goes on along the minus strand of CAYYSK010000173.1, from coordinate 2,019 downwards.
TGAATGCCGCTAGGTATTATGGAATCTTATATCTTTTTTTAATTACAGCTTTATGGTTTGAGAAGTATACTACTTCAAATAATTCTGTAAACGCTTTCGCGAAACGTAGTGAAGCAGAGGTTTATGCTGAGCATAGTCGAAATACAAGGGCAAAAAAGAAACTCTTCTCAATCCCAGAAAACATACTTAAGAAAATACGTCCAGCACTTATCTATTCCATATTAGGGTTGCATTTTATTTCTGGAATGTATGCCTTTACAATGGATATTTCAAAACCTTTTACTACCGCAAAACAAACTGCAGATTATCTAAGAGAAAATAATCTAATTAATAAAATTATTGCTACAAAAGCTTGCAATGGCACAGCACTAAGTACTTATATAGGAAAACCTGTTTATTTTACAAGAACAGAAAGCTTTGAAAGCTACTGTACCTTTAACAGATCTTCTACAAAGCAGGAACATGGAACTATTGAAGTAATAGCATCCTTGCAAAAACTTCTAAAAAACAATAAAGAATCTATTATCTTTATTACATATGAACCATTTTTTAACACACATCAAAATAAAGAGTGGACACACTACAATGAAGCCATTAAAATAGACTTTCTTACAAAGTTTAAAGGAAGTATTCTCAAAAAAGGAAACCATTATATCTATGAAATTTCCAAGTATTAATTTCTTTTTAAAAATACAGCATATTAATTGTATAGGTATTCTATTTTTAATACTTTTTTCTTGTAATACTAAGGTTGATGACACTCACACGATCTACCTCAAATGGAATAAATCGCATGAAAAAGATAACTTAGAAAAAAATATAATAGGGCTCAAATGGACATTATCCTTTTTAGGGTCAGATTTTGCATTAGATTCCTCATTGAAAGGAATCACGTATACAGAAGATGTCATACGTTTGGATATATCATCTATTGGTTTTACAGAAAAAGCAATAGTTCACTTACAATCATTAAATACTGTCATTAAAAATTCTGAAGAGTATCAAAAGAAAGGATATATAGATCTTGGCAGGTACATTGCTCTTACAATAGGAAGTCCACATCAGTATTATAAAATAGTAGACATTCCTTTACAGTTATTTGACTTAAAATCGCGATATACTTTTGATACACTTACAGCTTATATAAATAATAGTAGTATTTCTAAAATTGATCGAGAGATTCAATACTCTATACATAATACTTCAAATAAACGTGCTTTCATATCATCAGAAAGAGATACAATTACAGGTGAGATACAAGAGTTTGAAACTGTAGAAGTCATGAAAAATGGATTGTCTCGATTTGCATTATATGATCTTCAGGGGAATTTAAAAGCGACTGGAGACGAAGATGTAACTAGAGCAGGAAAACCGGCCAAATGTATGTGGTGTCATGAATCTGGTATTCAACAGCTATTTAGAAAGCAAATCGACGTGAAGGATTATATGCCTTCTAGCGATTTTTTAGATTCTCTAAAAAGATACAATCGCGAATTAAGAGTATATCAGAACAACGTATGGCAAGATGCTTTCATTAAAGATAGAAATTCGCACACCGAAATGGAAATTGCTTATATCACATTTATGGAACCTTCTGTAGAGCAACTTGCCAATGAATGGCAAATCTCAATCCAAGAAGTTCAACAAAAAGTAGCTCATCTCAAATCTCATCGCCATCATGAGTTTGACTTTCTCGGTGATCTATACCATAGGAAAGATATTGATCCTCTTGCACCTTTTCAAGTGCTGGAAGTTCCTGAATTTATACGAGAGGCATCGGGTAATGAAGGTAAGGTAGATTATATAGAATAACTATAAATTTTTTAACTAAACAAAAACTTCTTTCATCCATTGAAAACACTCCTTCACTATTTTTATATGAACTTTACAAAAATGAAGATGCATTTTTGTAAAACATTAAACCTGAATTATGCATTAGAAAATCTATTACAGCTTGAATGTATTGCAAAATATACCGTTGCACTACATTTTTGAGTTTAACTCTCCACCTTCGTGAAG
>CAYYSK010000172.1:0-7878 GCA_964474345.1 uncultured Flavobacteriaceae bacterium | reverse complement strand
AATATGTGGTTACTGGTGCTAATGAATTAGCTGATTTTTTAAGTAATTCTTTGGATCAAATGAATAATCAAATGATGAGCGGACAAGGACAGGGTCAAGGTCAAGGTCAAGGTCAGGGACAGGGTCAAGGACAAGGACGTGGCCAGCAGTTACCAGATATTATACAAAGTCAAGAAGAACTCAATAAAAGAATGCAAGAAGGAAGTAAAGAAGGAGAAAAAGGGAAAAAAGGTGAAGGTGAAGAAGGTGAAGGAAAGAATGGAAAAAAAGGTGAAGGTGAAGAAGGTGAGGGAGAAGGTCAAGGAGGAGAAGGAGAAGGCCAAGGAGAAGGTGGAGAAAATGGAAAAGATGGTCGTGGTAATGGAGAACAAAATGGAGAGGGAAGTAATGGTGAAGGAAATAGTGATGAATACCAACAAGGATTGCTTTATGAGATTTATAAAGAACAACAAAAATTACGTCAACAATTAGAAGACGAAATTCAAAAAAATGGATTAAGTGGAAATTCTGAGCAGCTTGTTAAGGACATGAAAGATGTAGAACAACAATTATTAGATAAAGGCTTTAATAACGAAACGCTTGAACGGATGACCCAATTAAAGCATGAACTATTAAAACTAAAAGAGGCTACTTTTGAACAAGGAGAAGAAGAAAAAAGAGAATCCAACACAAATTTAAAGGAGTATGCAAACCCTGTTAATTCTGCTGTAGAAAAAGCAAAAAAATATTTTAATACTACTGAAATATTGAATAGGAAAACGCTTCCTCTTAAAGAAGAGTATAAAAAGAAAGTACAAGATTATTTCCAGAAAGATAATGATTGAATTTAATAGTATTCACGATTTTGAGATACCTAATGTTGCATCAATAATAAATTGGTTAGAAACAATTATCAAAAATGAAGAAAAGCATATAGGTGAGATTAACTATGTTTTTTGTGATGATAATTATTTGCATAAAATGAATGTAAAGTTTCTAAATCATGACACGCTAACAGATGTTATTAGTTTTGATTATACACAAGAAAATGTGATAAGTGGTGATGTATATATTTCTACAGAAAGAGTTGCAGATAATGCTTTGGATTTTAATGTTGCTTTTATTGATGAACTCCATAGAGTAATAGTACATGGACTATTGCATTATTGTGGTTATAAAGATAAAACAGATGATGATGCCAGATTAATGCGAAGTAAAGAAGACCTTTATTTAAGCCAAAGATAATTACTAGTTTTTAATGTTTCATATGTTCCACGTGAAACAATGATTAAATGTCTTATATACTCATTATAAAATTAGCTTGCAAAATAATCCCTAAAAAGGGTTGTATATTTGCAAGCTAATTTTTTGTTTTTTAGTTTATAATAAACTGATGTTAATGTTCCACGTGAAACAATGAGCCTATTTCAAGATATATATGATGTTATTGTAGTTGGTGCTGGTCATGCAGGATGTGAAGCTGCAGCTGCAGCTGCAAATATGGGAAGTAAAACATTACTTGTAACGATGAATCTTCAAACGATCGCGCAAATGTCTTGTAATCCTGCTATGGGTGGAATTGCAAAAGGACAAATTGTAAGAGAGATTGATGCTCTTGGAGGGTATAGCGGTATTGTTTCTGATAAGACAGCAATTCAATTTAAGATGCTCAATAAATCAAAAGGCCCTGCCATGTGGAGTCCAAGAGTTCAGAGTGATCGTATGCGATTTGCAGAAGAGTGGAGATTGCGTTTAGAAAGAACTAAGAATCTTGATTTCTATCAAGAGATGGTCAATGGATTAATTGTAGAAAAAGATACAGTAAAAGGTGTCCGAACTTCATTAGGAATTGAAATAAAAGGAAAGTCTGTAGTACTTACTAATGGAACGTTTCTTAATGGGTTAATCCATATTGGCGATAAAAACTTTGGTGGTGGTAGAGCTGGAGAAAGAGCCGCAACAGGAATTACAGAACAACTTATTGATTTTGGTTTTGATACTGGAAGAATGAAAACAGGAACCCCTCCACGAGTTGATGGTAGATCATTAGATTTTTCTAAGATGATTCTTCAACCTGGTGATGATGTTCCTGAGAAGTTTAGTTATTCTAAAGAAACTACTCCGTTAACACATCAAAGAGCTTGTCATATGAGTTATACTTCTCCTGAAGTACACGATTTGCTCAGAGAAGGTTTTGATCGTTCTCCGATGTTTAATGGAAGAATTCAATCTATAGGTCCTAGATACTGCCCATCTATAGAAGATAAGATTAATCGTTTTGCAGATAAAGATAGACATCAATTATTTGTAGAACCTGAGGGCTGGAATACTTGCGAGATTTATGTAAACGGATTTTCAACATCTTTACCAGAAGATGTTCAATTTAAAGCATTACGCTCTGTTGTTGGATTTGAAAACGTAAAGTTTTTTAGACCTGGATATGCTATAGAATACGATTATTTTCCACCAACACAATTAACTCATACGTTAGAAACTAAATTGGTTAGCGGATTGTTTTTTGCAGGCCAAATTAATGGAACAACTGGATATGAAGAAGCAGCTTCTCAAGGATTAATGGCTGGAATGAATGCACACTTAAAAGTGCAAGAGAAAGACCCGTTTATGTTACAACGAAATGAAGCTTATATAGGTGTTTTAATAGATGACCTAATTACCAAAGGAACAGAAGAGCCTTATCGTATGTTTACATCTAGAGCTGAATACCGTACACTTTTAAGACAGGATAATGCTGATGAACGTCTTACTCCTTTGTCTCATAAATCAGGATTGGCATCTGAAGAACGTTTGATTATGATGGAAGAAAAACGTGAGAAATCAGAAAAGTTGGTAAAGTTTTTTGAAGACACTAGTATTCTTCCTGAGGAGGTAAATGATATTTTAGAAGAGCGCGGGTCGTCTCCAATGAAACAATCTGATAAGATGTTTAAAGTGTTCTCTCGTCCTCAAATTAATCTTAATGACATTAAAAAATTTAAAAAGGTCGCAGCTTATATAGACGAACACAATCTTGAAAAAGATGTATTAGAACAAGCTGAAATCAAAGTGAAGTATGCTGGATATATTCAAAAAGAAAAAGCAAATGCTGACAAATTAAGTCGTCTAGAGAATATAAAGATCCCAGAGAACTTTGATTATAGAAAATTAAAGTCTCTTTCATATGAAGCTAGAGAAAAATTAGAAAATATACGACCAGTTACAATATCTCAAGCATCTCGTATAAGTGGAGTTTCTCCATCAGATATTAGTGTGATGTTAGTATATATGGGTCGATAGTGCGCTATTTGTTTCACGTGGAACAAATTTTAAATATATTATTCTTTTAAAGAAAATATCGACCTCAATCCACTAAATTCTTAATAAAATTAATGAAAAACATCATTGAAGTAAAAGATCATTCTGTTTCTAAAGAATCATTTCATTTGGAATATGATGATCTGCTTGATATGTATATTACTACTCCAAAACCTTCAAAAGAAAAATTGCCTTCTTATTATGCAAGTGAAGATTATATCTCTCATACTGATGGTAAACGTTCATTATTTGAAAAAGTGTATCAAATTGTAAAGGAAATTACGCTTTGGCGAAAGCTAAAATTACTGAGAAAATATTTACCTAAAAAAGGACCTCTTTTAGATATTGGAGCAGGCACAGGCGATTTTTTAGAATATGCAGCCCAAAGAGGATGGAGAGTTTCTGGAGTAGAACCCAATGAAAAAGCGAGAGATCTTGCAAAACAAAAAAACATCTCTCTTACAGAAGATTTACCGATAAATAGAAACCTCTATTCTGCAATTACAATGTGGCATGTATTAGAACATGTATATGACTTAGACGATCAACTTGCTTGGCTTAAAGATAAATTGAGTAGAGAAGGAGTGATTTTTATAGCTGTTCCTAATTTTGAATCTTTTGATGCTTCTTATTATAAATCTGATTGGGCAGCTTTTGATGTTCCTAGACATTTATATCATTTCTCAAGAAAATCAATAAAATTACTTTTTGAAAAACATAAAATGCATGTTGTAAAAACTGTTCCTATGAAATTTGATGCCTATTATGTGAGCCTTCTTTCAGAAAAATATAAAACAGGACAAATGAATTTTTTAAATGCTTTTTGGACTGGTTGGCGTTCAAATCAAAAAGCAAAGAAAACAGGAGCATATTCATCTCTTATTTATATAATAAAACATAAATAAAAAAAGGTTGTCAATTTTGACAACCTTTTTAAATATATTAATTGTTCTTTATTGTCTAGTGAGAATAATTTCACTGTTAATAGTAAAATTAACCATTAGTCCATCTTGAGAAATTTCTTGAGAAACATCTTGACCTAAACGTAATGTAGTATCTGTTAATTCTAGAATAGTTACTTCATTCATATCTATTTCCATTGTAGGAATAGTAGAATTTAATTCAATAAATTCATTTTCAAAAATGAGTAAATCTCCATTACGTTCCCAACCTCCTTCAGATTGAAAGTTATCTATTGGTGTTGTCATAGTATCTGTCATTCCAAGAACAGTAGTACTTAAGACTACGTCATAAGACCCAGAACTACTATATTCATTAGGATTTTCTGTAAAAGTAATAGAAGCGTCAAAATTTTCTCCTACCCCTACAAAAGTTGCGTCCAGGGATTCTCCCATAAATTCTGTTGAAGTCACTCCATCATAATCAAAAGATACAATGCTCCAAGTTCCAATAAGACTAGCAGAAGTATTATTTGTTGAATCATCATCAGAACTACAACCTATAAAAGCAGTAGCGATAAATAACGTCATAAATAATTTTCCAATTGTGTTCATAATTTTTTAATTTTTAATTGTTTGATTTTGAACTTGCAAATAAAAGAAATATTAATTTATTACACCTATACATGTTTATGATTTATATGGGAAATTTCAAATTCGCGCTTATAAACTTAAAATAAGCTATTTTAAGCACGTTTTTTGAATAAACATATATGAATGTGTGTCTTTTTTTTAATTCTTCAAGACAGTTTGTGATATAAAGTCAGTTATAATAGAAAATCATTATAGATCTAAGTAATTAATATAAGATTACTTTATAATATAAGATTTTACAAAATTTGTACTAGAAGCAAAACAAACTTTTTATTTTTGCCGCAAAACAAAACAACACATGAAGAAATTAGGAATTTTAATTGCACTTGCCTTTTTAACTGTTGCTTGTCAAACAGAAAAAACAGCTTTTGTTGATACAGAAAAATTATTTAAAGATTTTGAAGAATTAAACGATGCGAGAGATTATTTTAATAAAGAAAATGATGCTATACTTAGTGATTTAGAAATTAAGATCAAAGCCTATCAAATTAAAGAGGATTTATTTAGAAAAAATGGACCTTCTATGGCTAGAGCTAAGCAAGAAGAAAAGTATAACCAACTTGCTGCTGAAGCACAACAATTACAGCAAGAACGTCAAAATAGGTTAGGAAAACTCCAGGCAGAAAGTCAAGGAAAAATAGATACGCTAATTACCAAGGCAAAAGATATGGTAAAAACATATGGAAAAGCTAATGGTTATAGTTATATCTATGGTAGTAATGATGCCGGTAGTGTTTTATATGGTAAAGATGAATTAGACATCACTGATGCTGTTGTAACCGAATTAAATGCCGCGTATAAAGTTTCTAAGGAATAAGGTATTATTCTAGATAATAAATAAAAAGGGTGATGAAAATTTTCATCACCCTTTTTATTTATGTTATAAACATCTTATTTACAAATATTTGAATTATTGATTTTTTACTTGTAAAAAATCAATAATTAGATAATAGCCAAACCCCAAAAATGACCACAATAAAGTAACCTACAATCGTAAAAGCACCTGCATAGTCTTTGGCAATGCGTTGTCCAAAAAGTAACATTAATAAGACAATAGCAGCTGTAATTGTAGCATATAAGGCAATCGTAAATTCATTGTGTATTGCAAGCTGATATATACCAATAATGGAAAGTACAGAAGTAAGTAAATCTAATACGACTAAAACACCTACTAAAAGAGGTACCATACTCCCTAAAAAAGTATCTTTAAAATGACTTTGTAACCAATCTATTTGACCCTTCCAATCAAAGATTTTATCGAGTCCAGATTGTAAAAATGTGATTAAAATAAAGAGTAAGATTAAAATCTCTGTAATATTAGGAAGTAAAAAGCCCATATATCGTGTTTTTGTGTTTCTTAATTAATTTTTAGACGTAGCTAATAATTGAGCTCGCATGTTGATTTTATTGTCTATTTACGATGTAGTAGCCTTGTTAATTTAATAGAGAGATCTGATAAAATAATACGAGCATTTCCATTACGTTCTATGTGATAAATGGCATTTTGAAGCTCAGAAACGATGTCTAAAATATTATTTCCATGTACAAATGGGGCAAATTTATGAAGATCAAAATCTGTCTTTGGTTCTAGAAAAACAAGCTCATTTGTTTTGTAATTTAAGAGCATTGCTTGGCGGAAAAATTGCACACAATATTGCAAGAAGTTTTTCTGGGTTTCACGACCCGTTTTAGCGATAGTTTCACTCCAATTTAATAGTTCAATAACCGACTCTTTTCTTCCTTTTGCCATAAAAGCTGTTCGTACCCACGTAATGAACCATTTTTCAAATTGAACATCATCTCCATTTTGGTGTAGAATATGCAATGCAGTATTATAATTTCCTTGCGCTTGATGTGCTATCTTTTGAGCTTCATTTGGATCACATTGTTCTTTTTTAATTAAAGCTTCAGCAAGATGTGCTTCACTTATGGAAGGAAAATGTAATACTTGGCATCTAGATTTGATAGTATCTATGATTTTATCTTCATTTTCAGTAATAAGTAGAAATAATGTCTTAGCAGGAGGTTCTTCAATAAGCTTTAAGAGCTTATTTGCAGCCGCTGTATTCATTTTTTCTGCCATCCATATAATCATGACTTTATATCCTCCTTCATAAGCTTTTAAAGCAAGCGATTTGTTAATGTCGATTGCTTCATCAACACCTATTTGACCTTGCTTTTTTTCTATATCAAGATGTTTATGCCATTCAAAGAGATCTTGATATGGATTTTCTTTTACAAAAGAGCGCCATTCTGTGGCAAAATGACTAGATACGGGATGACTTTTTATAGAACTGGTGGTTGCTACTGGATAGGCAAAATGTAAATCGGGATGTGTGAGTTGTTCAAACTTTAAATTACAAGAAGCATTTCCTTGTGTATTTTCACCTTGATTATTATTACATAAAATATATTGAGCATAAGCAATTGCCATAGGCAACGTACCAGAACCTGCTTTACCTACAAAGAGCTGTGCATGTGCAACACGACCTGCATCTACACTTGTAGTGAGATGACTTTTAATAAAATCTTGACCAATAACGTTTTCGAAAAGCATAGTATGTCAAATATAAAAGAAATGTAACGTTTATAAAGCGTCTATCTGCTATATTTGCTAGCAAAATAACGAATCAATGAAGACTGTAGATCACTTCAATTTTGAAAATAAAAAAGCATTAATTCGAGTAGACTTTAATGTACCATTAGATGAAGACCTTCAAGTAACTGATACGACAAGAATTGAAGCGGCAAAACCAACCATTTTAAAAATATTAGAAGATGGAGGAGCTGCTATCTTAATGTCTCATTTGGGAAGGCCTAAAGGAGATGAAGACCAGTTCTCTATGAAGCATATTTGTCGTAAAGTTTCTGAAATTATAGGAGTAGAAGTAATTTATGTTTCTAATTGTGTGGGAGAAGAAGCTATCAAAGCTGCTGAGTCACTTCAAATGGGTCAGATTTTATTATTAGAAAATCTTCGCTATCATAATGAAGAAAAAGAAGGTGATATAGCTTTCGCGAAAGCGTTGTCAGA
>CAYYSK010000171.1:0-7888 GCA_964474345.1 uncultured Flavobacteriaceae bacterium | reverse complement strand
TTTATGTGTTTTTACAAAAATAAACTATATTTTATAACAAAGCTATTCGGGTTAAACTGAAATTATCTCATGATCTTCTAATAAGGATTCATTACGTAGCTTAAGAAGAATTTGAGCTACAGCTACAGTATCTTTTTCACAATAAACAATGATGCGATCTATATCATTTTCCTCATAATATACAGATCTTACTTCACTACCATCAATATCATCTTTAGGAGAAGGTATTCCTAGTATATGAGTCAATAATTTAAGTGATGTATAGTGTTTATAATCTCCAAATTTCCAGAGATCTAATGTATCTAAGTGTGGAACTTCCCAAGGTTTTTTGCCAAACAAATTGAGTTTATAAGGCAGTTCTATCCCATGTATAATCATACGCCTAGCGATATATGGAAAATCAAACTCTTTTCCATTATGCGCACAAAGTAGATGTCTAGAGCTATTAAAATGCGTTTCTAATAAATTTTTAAACTCCTTAAGAAGAGTTTCTTCTTCTCCATGGAAAGAAGTTGTTCTAAATGCTCTACCATTCCCAGTTATTTTAAAATACCCTACTGATATGCATATGATCTTACCAAATTCAGCCCAAATCCCAGCACGTTCATAATATTCTTCTGGCAAAAAATCTTCTTTACGTAGGTATTTAGTTTTATCTGCAAATAACGTTTGTGTTGTACTATCTAATGTATCAAAACTGATCGCTTGAGGAACGGTTTCAATATCTAGAAAAAGAATGCTTTCAAGCTTTAGTTTTGATATCATATATATATTTAAAGCTCAAAAATAACAAAGTGTTTATTATAAATTAATTTTTGATAATTTCTATTGCTTTTTCTAAAAGCTCATCTCTTCCTTCTTGTATTCCTTGTATTGTTGGTTTTACTTCAATATCTGGCACAATTCCTACACGTTGTGTAGGAGAACCATCTGGATAAAATACCCCTATCCCGGAAATCATCGTTCTTAATCCTCCAGGTAATACAATTCTAGATACATTACCATCAGCACCTGCAGTCGTACTTCCTATAATAGTACTATTAGGAGCTGCTCTAAAAGCCATGGCTGTATATTCTGCTTGACTTTGACTTAATTCATTAATCAAAACAACAACTTTTCCTTGGAATTTTTCTTTTACTATGTTTCCAGCACCTATATTAAGAGGAGAACCCATAATAAACTCTCCTGGATTTTTAAAATTTGCTCTAGTAAACTTCACAAATTCTGTTCCTCTAGGAGCAATAAACTGACCTAATGCAAATGGCATAAATGCTGAAGGGTAGTTTCTAATATCAATGATAATTCCTTTACAATTTAAAAATTCTTTTGCGATCTCTTTAGGATCATCATTCGTAATATTTGCTAATGTAATATACCCTATATTATTTGCTAGCATTTTATAGCTTTTTACTCCTTCTTCATGAGTTCTATACCAACTGTATAAATTTAGATCTTCTCGTTCGTATAATGGCATTTTTACTTTAATCTCTTTCCCGTTTCTTAAAATAGTAATCGTATGAAATTCTCCATCTCCCATTAAAATTTCTGATGAGATATCTCTCATTCTTGCAGCTTGATTCGATGCTGGATAAAACGGTATTCTATCTTTTATTATTTTTAAAGTAGGGATTCCATTTATAGTTGTAATTATATCTCCTAATTCTAATCCAAGAGAAGATTTCATTTCCGGATTATAAAAATCTACAATCACTAATTTATTTTCTATAAAACGTATATGTACAGGAGGAAATTTACTTCCTTTTGTCGCTTCCCATTGATCATCACCACCCCATAAATTTGCATGAGTATCTTTAATATCTCCTATAATTTGTAAGGCTGCGACCTCATATTCTAATTCGTTTTTGGCTGCTATAAATTGAGGAATATATTCTTCTAATACAGTGTTCCAATCTTTATCCATAACATCTTTATAAGGAAAGTAATAATGTATCATATTCCAATAACGATACAGTGACAAAAGTCTAAATCCTGCATCTGGATATTTCATTACAGCATACTTGCTTTCATTAGTAAATACAGGATTTCCTACTTGGTGCGCTCCATCTATGTAATAATGTTTTCCTTGAAATCTATTTGTATAAATATGTTGTAATCGTTTTTGCAGATCTTTTGAAAGATTACTTGAAGCTATCCAAGCATTGTCTGGTTTTAGGTAAGCTTCTTCATTTGTTTCTTTACATTTTTTACATTCAGAAATTGCACCATAGGTATCTATCCAGGTAAGTATATCTTGATCTCTTTCTGAATCTGCTTTCGCGAAAGCGATATTTTCCAAAATTCTAAATAATTCATAATCCCAATTAATATCTCCTTTGGCTATTGCTGGGTGGTGGTACTTAAGAAATCTCCATATTTTTCCTAAAACAGTTAAGTTTTTAGTTTGTTGTTGAGATGGTCTTGCAATTGTAAATTGAGACCCTCCATCAAATTCTGTGTCTTTCTGAGCTCCGGAAAGTTCTTTTGGAGGTGCTTTTTCAAGAGGTTTTCCATCTACAGTCACTTGTAAATTATCTATCCATATTTTTCATTTCCCAACGAGAATCCCTCCAACAACTATATCAGTGGCTTCATTGGGTTTTAAATCAAGCTCTATTTCTCATGTTATCAAAGCCTACCTGAGGATCAATACGCATCCATAAACCGCCGTGCCCATCAGATATCCTTTCAGTCTTTACATATCCTGTAAGTTTTACCTTTTTTCCTCCAAAAGTAACTGGAATAGTAAGCCCCTAAGCCCAAAATTCTTTGTCGTCTTTTGAACTTTCTATAGAAACAGAATAATTACCTTGTTGTGTAACTGTAGAGTCAAGGCTTATCTTGTAATCACCGTTTCCAAAATTATTCCATTGAGAAGGAGTTTTATTAGAAACTTTTTCAAAATCTAAATTAAATGATGATGTCTGTTGTCCAAATGTAATACTGGTAATAAATACCGTAAGAAATAATAGTGTAATTCTCATGATTGGTGTTAATTTAGTTTCCTTAAAGCTAGAAGGAATTCAATTTGCAAATCAAAAGATTACGTTAAATAACATCTTTTTAAGAATTTGTGAGCATTTTATATGCCTCTTCTACATAAATATAAAAATCTTCTGTAAAAGACTCCCCTACTACAAAACTCCCTCTTTTATGGCCTAGTCTCACAATAATTATATCATCTTCAGGAATTGTAATTACATATTGCCCTAAAATGCCTCGCATCACAAATATATGCTTCCCCATATAATCACTTAACCAGAAACCATAACCATACATATTATCTTCAGGAAATCTTGGGTATATCGATTTTGTTACAAAAGAAGAGTCTATAATTTGTTCGCCGTTCCACTTACCATGATTCTTGTATAGTTTTCCAAATCTAGCAAAATCTCTAGCATTACTTGAAATACAACAATATGTTTTTACTAACTCGTGATCTGCGTCGTCAACCTGCCATAATGCCGATTGTTCCATTCCTAATGGTTTCCAAAAACTTTCTGATAAATACGTAGCTAGTTTTTTACCTGTCGCTTTTTCTATAACCATTCCTAAAAGTTGCGTATTTCCACTTAAATATTTAAAAGATTTTCCAGGTGTCTCTGTCACTTTTTGATTGAGTATTGTCTCTGCTAAATTATCATCATAGTATGCTCTTGCTGTAACACTAAACGGACTTGTATAACTTTCTTCCCAATCTAACCCTGAAGACATAGATGAAAGGTCTCCAACCGTTGTATCATCAGAAGCATATTGTTCAAAAAACTCACCTAGAGGCTGATCTAAACTTTTGATGTATCCATCTTTAATGGCTTTTCCTAACAACGCACTTGTAATACTTTTTGCCATAGAAAATGAATTTGTCTTAGACGCTGGGCCATACTTCTTTTTATCATCTTCTGCATAATCTTCATACCATATACTATCATTTTTAATGATAAGAAAAGCAACAGTTCCTAATTCTTCATGCGTTTTTTTTAATCTAAAAGTTGCTTTACTTTTATTATATTGACTATGTAAAGACCAAGGTTGTGGAATGTCATTTGAAATCTCTGTATTTTCAAAGTAGGGATAATCATCTATATATGCCGTTACATGACCTGTCATATATACAACTCTAACTCCTTTTAAAATATACTCGTAATCTGTAATGTATGCCACAACAACTAAAAGAAGTAGAATACTAAGAAATCCTTTTAAAAACTTTTTTACAAATTTCATAAATCTGATATAGGGTATTAAAACTTATATTGTTATTTAATCAAAAAAGTGTTTCTTGTCTAACTGGACTCTCATGTTCCAACAGCCACTTTTTACGATGTAATCCTCCTGCATATCCTGTAAGTGAGCCATCACTTCCTATAACTCTGTGGCATGGGATAATTATAGAAATAGGGTTTTTTCCATTTGCACTTGCCGCAGCACGAATGACTTTAGGGTCTCCTAAATTTTTTGCCATATCTAAATAAGATGCTGTTTTACCAAAAGGAATTGTTTGGAGTTGTTGCCATACCTTACGTTGAAAATCAGTTCCTTTTGGATTTAACTTCAAAGAGAAAGTTGTTCTTCGTTTTTCAAAATATTCCTGAAGTTGCTGTATTACTTCTTGTAAACTTGAAGGAATCTCTGTTGTTAAATCAACTTCTTTATTTAAATATGTAATTGCAGCAATTCCCTGATCATCGCCTTCTATTTCTAAAGTCCCTACAGGTGTGTTTATATATGCTAAATCCATCATCTAAAGGTATATAATTCTTAAAAATCTCTGTCATAAAACTTTAAAGATTTTGCTTTTTTGTGTATACCGTTGTTTATGAGTAATTTTGCATTAGTCCCCTAATCTAATCATATGAAGTATAAATCTTATTATATCTTCTTTTTTTCTATATGTATAAGTTACATTTCTTATGCTCAACAAAATGCTATTTCTCTAGATAGTATTGAAAATTTACGTTTTCGCGCTTTTAGCAATCTTGATAATTTAGAGTATAAAAATGCTATAGAAATTGCTACCCAAATAATATCTGAAGGAAAAGATCAGAATAACGCATATTATACCTTTATAGGGTATGATCTTATGGGTACAATCAATACCGATATGAAGGACACACTTCAGGCAAGATTAAATTATGAAAAAGCACTTACTGTTTTAAAAGAAGAAAAAATGGATTCTTTATTGCCTTGGGCTTATATAAATCTTGGAAATGTAGAATCTGATCAAAAAGAACATTATCAAAAAGGAATTAATTATTACAAAAAAAGTATTGAAATAAATAATATTCGAGAGTCTGAAGAAAACAACTTAACACCACTTATCAATATTGCTTGGACCTATCTAGATGAGAATCTTCCCGACATGTCTCTTTCGTATCTAATAAAAGCTGGAAAACTTCTAGAAAAACAAGAAGCATTGCCAAGAGATATTGCAAATGTAAGAACTCTTTTTGGTAGATATCATACTCAGAAAGGAAATTATACCCTTGCTGAAGAAGCATTCCTTGAGGTAAAAAAGGTTATTAATAAAGGAAAATTTGTTGCAGAATCCCTAGATTATTACAAATATTATGGGAAATTATCTGAAATTCAAGGAAATTATGAAAAGGCATATGGTTTATTAAAAAAAGCCAAAGAACTTGATGAAAAAAAATATGAAGCAGATAAATTAAGAGAAGTTCAGGCTGCAAATACTCGATTTAACATCAAAGAATATGAGCGTACTATTTCTTCGGCTAGAAAAGAACAAATTATTAATGATCAGCTTTTTGAAAAATCTCGTGACTTACGTAACATATTTATTATTGCGTCAATAATACTATTAATTGCACTTGTAGCTATCTTTTTTGCATTCAAATCTCGTAAAAAATATATCAAACGTCTTCATGAGAAGAACAATCAGCTCATGACAGCAAAAGATAATGCCGAAAGGTTATCGCAGCTCAAAACTCAATTTTTTTCTACAGTAAGCCATGAATTACGAACTCCTCTTTATGGTGTAATAGGTCTTGCATCTATATTATTAGAAGACGCTTCAAATACAAGTAATAAAGAAGATCTTAAATCCTTAAAGTTTTCAGCAGATTATCTACTTGCTCTTATAAATGATGTATTACTCATTAATAAAATGGATGCAAATGGGATTAAGTTAGAAAAAACCTCATATCGATTATCTAGTCTTGCCAAGAGCATTGCTCGTTCTTTTGAATTTAGTTTAGAGCAAAATAAAAATCAAATACATCTGCATATTGACAAAAATTTACCTGATAAACAAGTTGGGGATTATGTAAGGCTTTCTCAAATACTTATGAACCTTATAGGTAATGCTATAAAGTTTAATGAAAATGGAAATGTTTGGTTGCATATAGATCTTATAGAAAAAACAAAGGATGGCTTATATAAAACGAGGTTTACGGTAAAAGATGATGGTATAGGGATTCCTGCCAGTAAGCAAAAAACCATCTTTGAAGAATTTTCTCAAGTTGAAAATCGCAACTACAATTATCAAGGTACTGGATTAGGATTACCTATTGTAAAAAAACTTTTGGCTCTATACGGTAGTGAAATAAAGCTAGAGAGCACCATGGGTAAAGGTTCTGTTTTCACCTTTGTTATTAATCTCAAAGCAAATAATAATAACGAGCAGCAACCAGAAACTAAAAAAGAAAGTCCAAAAGAAAGCTCTGCAATACATATTTTTGAAAATCTACATATTCTTGTAGTAGATGATAATCGTATCAATCAAAAAATTACTCAAAAGATTCTAGAAAAGCGACAATTTAAATGTTCATTAGCAGACGACGGAGAACAAGCTATTACTCTAGTAAAAGAGAATAACTTTGATCTTGTACTTATGGATATTCATATGCCAAAAGTAGATGGTGTAGAAGCTACAAAACAAATAAGAACATTTAATAAAAAAATTCCTATTGTTGCCCTAACAGCAGTTGAACTTGATGAAATGAGGGCTACAATTATGGATTCTGGAATGAATGATATTATTCTCAAACCTTACGATATCTCTCAATTTTTGACTACGATCTTGCGTAATCTTAATAAAACATTTTCTAAATCACGGTAGTCAAATTACCATCCACTATAATTAGGAGGAACAATATCATTAAGATTAAGATATACGATCATTTGTCCTCTATGATGCGTAAGATGATCTTGTAACAAATTTAATATTTGAAGTTTAGATTTAGGTCCAGCAAAAAAGTCTATTGTGGTTTTTAGGTCTTCTGAAGGTGTTTCTTCTATAAATACATATACTTCTTCAAAAGATTGTTTTAATGCTTTAATGATAGCTTTTTTTCCTTGAGGAATATCTTTAGTTAAAGATGTTCTGTCAAATGATTTTTTAGAAAAATAAGTAGTTCCTAGCCAAAGCATATTACCTCTTATATGTAATAGTTGATCTCCAAAATTCATTTCTCTTTCTGTGGGAGCATACTTATAATGTTCTTCAGGCATAGCGTCTGCAATAGCTATCAAATACGCTTTAGAATTATTCCATTTTTCTAAAAAAGCATCCTTCGGATTATCTTGTTGTGCGTATGTCGTTATTGTCATAAAACAAAGTAATAGTAGCACTATTCTTTTATTCATCAGATTTTGTATTTTCATCTATTAGTCCTAAATCTTTTGCTCTTTTTTCCCAGTTTTTTCTTGCTAGTGTTTGCAAATCTGCGACATGATCACTTTCATCCATGATTTCTAATCCTAAGAGAGTTTCAATAACATCTTCCATAGTTACTAATCCACTAGTACTTCCATATTCATCAACGACTAAAGCTATGTGATTTTTTGTAGAAATAAATTCTTCAAAAAGTTCTGGAATTGGAAGATTACGATTGGTAATCATAATAGGGCGTTGGATATCTACCAATGTTTTTTT
>CAYYSK010000170.1:0-7898 GCA_964474345.1 uncultured Flavobacteriaceae bacterium | reverse complement strand
CCGAAATGGAAAGTGCTTTTAAAATGAATGTTCCTTTGGATGTAGAAGTAGGTCTAGGTCAGAATTGGCTGGAGGCACATTAATTTCTATGAAAAAAGCATAGAATATAGAGAAGGGATTTTACAACTTTGAATTGAATTGTTTTTGCTTTCGCGAAAGCGGAATTAAGATCATTTCAAAAATAGAGTAGTGTTCTAATTTAGAGTGACACTCTATTTTTACATAAAAACATCGATCAATGTAACTTTTACAACTTATCTAGACTAGTAAACGTATCTGTGCTTATATTTTTATAAATTACACGATCTAATTACGTATCTGAATTATTTATATTTACTAAAAAACTAATCATCACAATTCATGGAAGGATTATTAACCTTAGACAGTTTATTTACTTTAGTCATGCTTGTTCTATTACAAGTTGTATTAGGATTTGACAACTTACTATACATTTCTTTAGAATCTAAAAAAGCGCCTGCAGATAAACAGAGCTATGTGCGCAAACTTGGTGTTGGAATGGCCATCGTATTACGTATTGTATTACTCTTTGTATTGATGTCGCTCATTCAATATTTCCAAAAGCCATTTGCAAGTCTTCATGACAATAGTATTATTGAGTTTTCTTTTAATGTACATAGCATTATTGTATTGGCTGGAGGTGTATTTATTATTTATACCGCTATCAAAGAGATTTGGCATATGATGCTTATGAAGGAACATGAAGAAACAGATGCAGAACGATCATCTGTAGGAAAGATTATTTTCTGGATTGTAGTGATGAATCTTGTATTCTCTTTTGACTCTATATTAAGTGCGATGGCACTTACTAGCGGGATGGAGTTTACAGGACAAATGATACTAATGTCTATTGCTATTATAGCTGGAGGTGTTCTTATGATTGTCCTTGCTGACAAAGTATCCAATTTTCTTCAAAAGAATAGAATGTATGAAGTATTAGGACTTTTTATACTGCTTATAGTTGGTATTATGCTACTGTCAGAAGGAGGTCACTTAGCACACTTAACATTATTTGGTAACCCTGTAACACCGATGAGCAAAACTACATTCTACTTTGTAATTATCGTTTTAGTACTAATAGATATTGTACAAGGGAGGTATCAAAAGAATTTATTAAAAGCCAAAGAAGAGGGAGATAGTCATTAGGAGTTCGCTTTCGCGAAAGCGTAATCTGAAACCATAAATTAAAAGCCCGAAAAGGAATCCCTTTTCGAGCTTTTAATTTTATTATTTATTGAGAATTATTGTCTACTATAAGTAATTGTAATTGTTTCTTCTAATTCAAAGGTTCCATCTGATCCATCTTCATTCAAAAACTCACCTACAAAGCCGTTATTAAGAATAAAAACTAATTGGTCTCCAGAAAGTGTCCCTGTAATAGCCTCATCTTCATCATCAATACTAACGCTATTACCATTTTCACTAAAAGGTAATGTCTCAGTATCATTAGTAGGCGTACACTCTACAATTTGAACAATATCACCATTTGCATCTTCATCTACAAAAATATCAAGAAAAGAATCGTTTATAGCAGTTACAGTACCATTAGTTGAAAATACAAGTCTATTATTTTGAAGACATCCAGTCTCTACTAATAAATTTGTAGATGAGTCTCCATCACCATCTATATCAAGACTACTCTCTGTTTCAAATGCGGTAAGAAGAAATGTAGAACCGCTTACACTGTTATTTTCAGATGACGAATCATCGTCACTAGAACAAGAGACTGTAATCGCTAAAAGAGTAATTGTAAAAAATTTAAAAAAGTTTTTCATAATATAAAGTTTGATTTAATGAAATTAGGAGCAAAAAAGCAATTATCTAAAAAACAATCTATTATTTAACAAAAGTTTCGGATAGCTATACAAGGTCATAGATAAATAGTATCTTCATAATTCTTGTGAGTTTTCAAATTACTAATGAGACCATATTACCCATTTATATTTTACTTTATATGTATTGTAATCACCCCTATGATTATAGTACCAAATCTTATTGACAATGGCTTACTACCTCGTTTTATAACCATCAATATCTTTTTAACGGTATTTACCAGTGTTTTCTTTAAGACAATATCTAAACAACTATGGAGTCAAATTCAGAGAATTGATTTGCTATTTTTATTGTTTTTTGGCATACATAGTATTTCTATATACTGGGCTCATAATAGTGCTGAAGCTATTTTGAATAGTATGAAAATAGGAATGTTCTTCCTAATGTATTTATTTTTCAAAACGTTTCTTTATCACTATAAAGAAAAAGCAGTTACCGCAATTATCTGGAATGTTTTCTGTCTCGTATTAATACTTGGTATACTAGCTAGTTATCAATTATACAAAGTGCATTTAGAAGTTGGATGGGATCGATTTACTGTAAAACCAGTTACTGGACGCTCTGGAAATAAAAATTTATTAAGCGGCCTTCTATTTACCTGCATACCTTTACTTCTCTTGGGGGTTTTTCGCTTAAAGCGAAAAATAAATTGGGCATACATCGTATTATTATTTCTACTTGGATTTCTAGTATATCAAATAAGAACACGCTCTGTATATCTATCTGTAGGAATTTTTATTGGGATGCTCTTTATATATTATATGTATTGGTATTATAAACACAAATGGCTTAAAAGATTATTTGTGCTTCTTCCAATTATAATAGTTATTATATCTTGAACTATTTTATTTTTAGGTTATCCGCAAAATATTACAGAGCTATTAAACTTACGTGAAGGAAGTAAAACAGGAACAATCGCTGAGCGTCTTACAATTTGGAATAAATCAATAATGCTATTTAAAGAGAATTTCTTTATAGGTGTTGGTAGCGGAAATTGGAAAATTGCTTTTCCATCTATAGGGTTAGATGGATTAACTAGAGCTGAACAGACAACTACTTTTTTTGCAAGAGCTCATAATGACTGGATACAAGTACTTTGTGAGACAGGTACTATAGGTGGCTTTATATGGATAAGTATTTGGGTGAGTTCTATACGGAGTAGTGTTACTACATTAGGAACTACTATTATAAAAAAGCAAGCTATTCCTTTAGTTATTATATCATCTGGATTATTAGGATATGGCCTTTTTACATTTGCAAGCTATCCATTAGAACGTATTGAATTCATTATTTTCTTATCGCTTTACTTTGCCCTTTTAAACTACTATACAAACTCAACCACTAGAAAATTACAATTTTCTCAACGTTTAAGTAAAATAAGTACATGTATTATCATTCTATTCTTAATCATATCATCTATATATGGAATACTTAGAATGAAACAAGAATCACAAATACTTGAATTAAACAATAATGTGTCTAGTCCAATTTTTATATCAGAAAACTACCAACCTACTATTTACTCAATAACTCCTACAGGAACTTCTGTTAAATATTATGAAGGAATATACCACTTACAAAAGCGTCAGTATGAAAAAGCAATTAAAGCATTTCAAGAAGCATTAATTGTTGCTCCAAATGATTTGCCTACGCATCTTAATATAGGCGTGTCTTACTTTAGAAGTAACCATACAGATAAAGCATTATATCACTACAAAGAGGCTTTAAAAATCTCCCCAAAACATCAGGATGCATTATTTAATACAGCCGCTCTGTATTACAAACTGAGAGATAAAGAAAAAACACTGAAATTTCTGAATCAAGTAAAGGAGTCGTATCCTAGAAAAAAAGAATTCTTAGAGGCTGTTTCAAAATTGTAGTTATTTTTATTATTCAATCAACATATATTTATAAGTAACATCTTCTGTAACTTCAATCTGTTCTCCCTCATCATTTATGATTTTAAACGTAAATCCATTTTCTATAGTCAATTCAAATTCAGTATCTGTTTTAGTACCTATCGCATTGATAGTCTGCCCTTCAGTTTCTATGATAATACCGTTTTGCTCCCAAACAAACTCATGAGTAACCGAGATTACATCGCAATTCACAAATTTCGAAATACAATTACAAAATTCATCTATAAATTCTCTATAAACAGGATCTCCTTGTGAAAAAGAAGTTCCAGTTCCATCAGACCTAACATATAACTTTTGATTCCTAAAACATCCTATTTCTTCTTTAAGATTTGTAGAAGAAACACCATCATCATTAAAGTCCAGACTGGTATTGATTTCATAAGATATCAGATTAAAAACTTCTAAAGTTAAGACATCTTCTGTGTTATCACTATTACTGTCATTTGAACAAGCAATACACGCTAATAAAACAAAAATTACAACTATTCTTTTCATAATGTTTAAATATACTTAATTTCAAATTATTAAGGTCTTTACAATACAAACCTATAGGTCCATTTGACTAAAAATGTATTTCGAATTTGCTGACCAAGTATTTGTTGATCTGCAGCATCAAAAAGATTTGCATCAGAAGCGCTGTTCCCTTCGATTCCTTGTGACCAAACTAAGAATAATTCAGATCCCGGAATGTATTCCCAACGCATCACTAAGTTAGATCTGAATTGCACAAAATTAAAATCTGGATTTCTAAAAGAATAGTCAGTTGCCCCATCCTCATCTTCATCAATAACATAAGAACCCTCTTGAAAACTAATTTGATTGTCATTAAATAAAGTAACGCGATCTCTTAATCGCTCTGCTTGACTATTTTCTACATAATTAAAATTACGATAAGTTCCTTTCGCTATAAAAGGTTGCGCATAATATTGTATAGTTAGATTAGGATTAATATTATAATTAACACGCAATGTTGTACTCAATGTCTCTTGATCAATTGCTCCTGTGATATACCGTGTCCCAAACTCAGCAGGCGCATATGACTGTTGAGATACATATTGCGTTTTATTAGGATTTGATTCATATTCTGTTTCAAGATTGAGACTCAACGCGTCTAGTGGTTGCCAGTTAAAACGCACTACATATCTTCTAAATTGAAAATTACTTTCTGCTGCATGAGAATATACATATCCTAATACTGCTGAGAACTTTTTACGTTGATCTGTCCCACTAAATGCAAATCCAAAATTCTCATCACCAAACCTCCATCTTGGACCACCTCTCAAAAATGTATTAATAAAAATACGTGGCTTATGACCAAATCCAACTTCAGAGAACCAATTGTTTTTCCAATTAATTTCTGCCTGTATATCGTATTGGGTACGATTATAATTTCCATCAAAATCAAAAGTTGTAAATTGATTAAGATTTATTTGAGCTCTACGATACCAGCTTGTCGGTTTTAAAAATAAACGTCTTAACCAAGCACTCTGACGTATCTCATCTGCCTGACGTAAAAAACCGAGATCATTTAATTCTAATTCTGGAGATCTCCATGCTAAGCTATTTCCATAACGCCAATTACCCCCTCCATCTTTCCCTATTGCAATACGACCACCTGTCCCGGTAAGTGAAGTCCTAGTTGGATCTACTTCTACATGATCTGCATCTACTCTATTAAATAAATGGCGTATAGATTGCTGAGTCCTTGCTATAGCTAGTTCTGATCCACTTATATTACTAAACAAGAATTTACCATCGACAAAGTAATTACGATTCTGCCAAGTATGTTGTGCATCTATTCCTCCTGTTAATGCTTTATCATGAAGAAATGATAAGTTTTGATCTAGTGTACGATCTGTATATGTTACAAGTCCACCTACAAAAGAGTTACGTCCATTCAAATCTTTTTGAACACGTACAACACTATAACTGGTCAGTGGTTCTAAAAGCTCTTTACGATTTTCTCCTAAATCACCTTCAGATTCTAACTGATCTCGTATTTCTCTACGATCATCCAACTCTATATCTGCAAATTCATTTGCAGTAATACTTTGCAATGCTCCTATAGACCATCCATCTTTTGTTTTACCACTAAATTTTGCAGCTCCTAGAATCGTAGAATTAATAGGAACATCTTCAAACTCTCCTTTGGATCCATCTGCCGTAGAGAATCCTTGCGGACTTCGACCAATACGTCTGGAAAAAAATAGATTATCTTGACTTCCATTAAGTCCTAATTGAAAGATGTTTGCATTCTCTACAAAAAAAGGTCTACGTTCTTGAAAGAAAATTTCAAAACCATCTAATGCAATCGCTCCTGGATCTGCATCTACTTGACCAAAATCTGGATTTACAGTAAGATCTAATGTAAGATCATTAGTAATTCCAATTTTAGCATCTATACCTCCATTTAATCTAAACTCATCGCCATCTCTAAATGGATTTCCTTCTTCAGTTTCAAAAGTGTCATACTGCCCGACCAAGAAAGGTTGAATTTCCAATTGCTTTTGTGGTTCTATATTTTTAAGCCCTCTTAATTCTCCAAAATTACTTACCCACCCATTGGCATCTTGAGGTACACGTTGCCATACATCACGTTCTTGATTTCTAAAAAATAGTCTGTTTATTTGAAGC
This sequence comes from uncultured Flavobacteriaceae bacterium, assembly GCA_964474345.1. Classification (GTDB taxonomy): domain Bacteria; phylum Bacteroidota; class Bacteroidia; order Flavobacteriales; family Flavobacteriaceae; genus Dokdonia. The sequence continues at coordinate 1,494 of CAYYSK010000170.1, read as the reverse complement.
CCCCAAACTTGTTCTTCTGCTTTTCCAAACTTGAGTTGACTTAAAGGAATCTTAGCTTCAGCGGTCCATCCTTCTTCATCTATATGACTTGCAGCATACCAAATAGGATTCCAACTATCATCAAAATTTCCATTATTTGAGATAAACTCATCTCCCTTTACACCTGAAGCTGAGATCGTAAATGAAAATCCAGAACGATCGTCATTATAACTATCTATATTAATCTCTACCCAATCCCCTGGAAAGTCATCACGACGTCCCATTCGGCGTTCTATTTTATCTACTTCTGTATCATAGGCTCTCCAAGCAACATATAGATATTTTTGATCATACGTGATTTTGAATTTTGTTTCTTGGGCTGGCGACGTATTTTCATCAGGTTCATTTTCTACAAAATCACCAGCCCATTCTACCGCATTCCAAGCATCTTCGTTTATAATTCCGTCTATTGTAGGTGCCTCACCTGTATATGCATTTGTAGTATAGGTCCTTTTAGGAACTACGGTTGTTATTTTTGTAGAATCTTTTTGTGAGTACGCTTTCGCGAAAGCGGAAACACATAAAATAAAAACAAGAAAAACTGTTCGTTGATTGATTGATTGCATGAATTGATGATTGAGTTGTTCCCTAGAGACTTATAAGTTATAAGTGATGTGACACTCTAAACACAACTTTATGAATTTCTTAACTTTTTAACTCTCCATAAGATTACAGAAAAGTAATCTCAATGCATCTAATGATTTACTTATTGTAGTGTATATGTAATAGTAAGAGATCCATTATAAGGAAGTACAACCTCTTCATTATTTAACAATTGAAAAGTTATCAACTCATCTTGAGAAAAAATAACTGTTATAGTATTATTTATAAAAACCCCTTGTTTAAATACTTCCCCTTCAAAAGAAAATGTAATCCTATTATCTATAATTGAGTAATCCGAAAAACCATCACATAAAAGTATAGCACATATAGCAAGTTGCTCTGTTTCTCCTATATTATTATCTTCCACTATAAATAAAGGTATAGATGCAAAAGGACAGGCAATTCCTTCTTCTACAAAATGAAGTTGTCCAGCTTCAAGACAATCATTAAATGTTTCAAAATATATTCCTTCAGATATAAAGTTTTCAAAGATCAAATCATTAGAAAACACACCATCTCCATTCAGATCAACATCGGTTTCGATAACATAAGACGTAATTACAAATGTTTGTCCTGAAAGTGGTGAGTTATTAGTATCGTCAGAATTACAGCTCACAAATAGAAAACATACAAAGACACTTAACAATAGTTTGCTCATTTTGAATATTTTACCTTTTATTAAGCAAAATCACTTAAAATAAGTTGTAGTAAACTTCAATAAAATGATGTAACAAAAAGCATTGGTTATTATCATTATTTCTATCCTATATATAACACCTATTTTTAGAGGTAGAGAAAGGCTATAAAATATTACAAGTTCGCTGCTTGTGTAATCAATAATTAATTGTACTT
>CAYYSK010000169.1:0-7981 GCA_964474345.1 uncultured Flavobacteriaceae bacterium | reverse complement strand
GCTAGCCCACAGTATTTTAAATATGCGTGTTGCACTTATAACTTGAACTTACAATAGTTCTATATGAGTTATTTTAAAAATAGGCATTGAGAAGTGCCCAATGACATTTCTGTTTTTTGTGATCACAGTTTTAGAACTGAATATTTTATTTTTCCAAGAATATTGAGACATAAAAAAGCGTAAGGTACTTTATAAGTAGCTTACGCTTCATATATGTTACAAAATCAAAGTTAATTTAACCATCCTTTTGAAGTAGCTTTTTTACTGTACATATATAGGAATACTCCTATTATAATGACAATTAATGGCATTACATAAGCATCTACAGGACCTAAGATATTGCCCCATTTCATAAAGAACATACCATATCCCATTTGGATAACAATACAGAGTAATGATATCAAAAACAAAACTACAGCTAGTTTCTTACGCATTAATAACATAATACATGCAAGTACACCTCCTATAGTTGCAATTCCATATACAATTACTCCCCATGATGGAGCACTTTCCATAAGCTCTAATCGTTCTGGTGATAAAGTAGCTTTGACTTCTTCGGTCATCATAAAATTTTCTGCCATCCAGAAAAATACACCAATTAAATTCCACAAGAGCCCAAGAATACCAATAATTAAGAGCCCTTTACCTGGTTTGTTAGTTGTTGTCATTGTGAGTCATTTTTGATTGTTAGTACAAACAATGTACAATTTTTTAATTTTATTATTTATTATCATCATTTCGAGTTTAAATTAGCAGTTATGTTTGACAAGCGTTTTTATTACTTATTAAAAATCCAATATTTGGGGTTTAGATACCACGGATGGCAAAAACAACCTGATGTTATTACGGTTGAACGTATGGTTGAACGTACATTTTCGTATGTTTTGGGACATAAAAATTTTAAGTTACTAGCTTCAGGGCGTACAGATGCAAAAGTGTCTGCAAATGTGGCATATGTCGAATTGTTTTTAAAAGATGACCCATTACCAACAGGTAATTTTTTAGAACTCTTTAATTCAAATTTACCTCAAGATATTAGATGTCAAAGTATTACGGAGGTAGATAAAAAGTTCAATGTGATGGACGCTCCTAAACAAAAGGAGTATATCTATCTATTTTCTCATGGTGAAAAAAACCATCCATTTGCTGCACCATATATGGTGAATATTTCAACATCTTTGGATGTAGAGTTAATGAAAAAAGCAGCTCAATTGTTTGAAGGAACTCATGATTTTAGAACGTATGCTTATAAACCTAATCCAGAAACCAAAACAATAAGTACATTAGAAACTAGTGAGATTGTTCTTAATAATTTATATACTGCTAGTTTTTTTCCAGAGAAGAGTTATATTTTTAGGGTATGCGGTAAGGGATTTAAAAGACATCAAGTACGGCTTATGATGGGAGCGCTATTTGATCTTGGTCAAGGTAAAATAGATCTCGATTTTATAAAACAAACACTAATTCCAGATAATGGTATTAAATTAGAACATATTGCACAACCTAGTGGATTAATGCTTCACAATGTACGTATGTAAGTCTACAAAATAGTATTTTTAATTAGTTAAAATAATCACTCATGAATACCATACCAAAATCTTCGTTTGCCTTTTTAAAATCCCTTAAAAAGAACAATCATCGAGATTGGATGACGGAAAATAAAAAGGACTATCAAGCAAGTGAAAAGGCTTTAAAAACTTTTTATGCAGATATACAAGCTGGACTTAATGAAAATGATGAAATTGAAAAACTAAAAATCTTTCGAATTAATAGAGACATTCGATTTAGTAAAGATAAAACTCCTTATAATGTACATCGAAGTGTTAGTTTTAGTAGAGGAGGAGCGCATCGTAGAGGTGGATATTATTTGCGTTTAGAACCAGGAGGGAAATCTGTGGTAGCTGGTGGTTTTTTTAATCCAGAACCTAAAGATCTATTGCGTATACGTACAGAATTCCAAATGGATAGTAGTGAAATACGTGAGATTATTGCAGAGTCCGCTTTCGCGAAAGCGTACGGAGGAAAATTTAATGCTAGGAATCCTGTAAAAACAGCACCAAAAGGTTTTAGTAAAGAAGATCCAAATATAGATTTAATACGTCTTAAAAGCTTTGTTTTTACTCATACTTTTACAGATGCAGAAGTATATGCACCTGACTTTGGAGAGAAAGTGCTGTATCATTATGGACTTCTACGTCCGTTTTTTGACCTTATGAGCGATATACTTACCACCGATTTAAACGGAGTTTCTTTACTTGATGACTAAACAAAAACAAAATACTGATTACTTTTTACGTTGTCTTCTGGCAATAAAATAAACAACGATAAGTAATATTGGCAATGCTATAAATACAAATACTTCAATAGGTGAAGATGGGTCTATAGGTCCATTGCTTCTTGTTTCTGGAATTTGCATTAACTAGCTTTTGTTAATGCTATTGGTCGTTCAAATAATTGAATATTACTAAGAAGACGTTCTTTTACAATATTCATCATGCGTTTATTTAAAGCAGATGAGTTTTGAATGTATATAAGATACTCTTCTACGGTATATTGCCCTATAATAATTCCTTTTAAACTATTACGAAATTTCATATCCTTATGAATAGCATTTTCTATATAATCAGTACGTTTTTCTATTGATAAGTCATAAAAAACGTTCTTGTGTTTTGCGATGTAATTACGAAAAACTTCAATTATTAAAGGGCTTTGTAGTTTTATAATAGGACGTATAGTCGCGTTTTGAAAACGTTCCTCATTACTCATTTGATCATGTACTCTAGCCGAAGGAATCTCAGGACGAATACGTTTAATGTCATTAGGTCTATCGTTCATAATTTGAGTTTTATTAAAAATACGAATAGGTGGTACGCTTTCGCGAAAGCTGATAAATACTTTTTAACCAGTTATTAACTAACAAAGCCCTTGCATATTGCAAGGGCTTTGAAAGAATTAACACCGATATAACTATACGTTATTTAAGCTTAAATGTAACTCTACGTACAAGTTGTCGAGCATCTGATGAGCTAATACCAGTATCTTCTCCAGCTCCTGTTATAGATAATCTATTAGCATTTACTCCAGAAGCAATAAGAATATCTAAAACTCTTTTTGCACGTTTTTCAGATAATTGTTGGTTATATACTGTATCTCCAACTTCATCAGCATAGCCTATAAGTTCTGCTTTCTTGTTTGGATTTTCAGAAAGATATTTGATCAAGTAATTAATTGCTTCGAGACTATAGAGTTCTGGTTTTGTACTATTAAACTGAAAATACACATTTACATACCCATCGTTTAATAATTTACCGATAACATCACTACTAGATCCTGATGATAAACCTTTCAAGTCACTTTTCTTAGCATATTGCGCCTCTAATGCAGACTCAAGTTCATCTGGAATACCATTTTTATTGGTATCTAGGGCATACCCTTTAGTATCTACTGCGACACCAGATACTGTATTTTTTTCACGATCTAAGTAATCTGCGACACCATCTTGATCAGTATCTATAAGATCTGTTTCAAGTTTTGCTATACGTTCTTCTAGAGCTTCTATCTTTTTATCTTCAATAGTTTTTCTTATGAACCAATCTGCGTGGACTTCTTTTTTTCCTAAATAAATTTGTATACCTACAGAAGCTGTCATAAAGAATCCATTAAACCCTCTGATAGTTTGATCTGCAACAGTACCATCAAAGTTTAGATCTTGTCTTACATTACCTATAGCACTTATATCTCCAATAAGAGACACTTTTTCTGATAATTTAATTTGTGGTGTTATTCCTATTATATAATTTAATATTTGATCTGCACTACCAAAATTTCTGTCTATAGGCGTGCTTGATGTAAATCTAGAATATCCAAGACCACCATGCATAAGAAAACTAAACGTATTAGTCCAGTCATTAAAATTCAGGATATTTCCTCCATTAATAATACCTTCTAAAGAAAACGTATATAAGTTACTATCAAAATCTGCACTATTTCTGTCATTAGAAAAGTTTTGAAGTCCAAGCCCAGCTTTTACTCCAGCAAATTCATTAAACATGTACCTAGTTCCTATTGATGCTCCATATAAAGAGGGAGTATTTGAAAAAGATCCTGTTGATAATGGTCGAGATGGTTTATTTATTCCAGCACTTATTTCTAGAGACCATTGATTAAAGTTTACCTCATTATTGGTCTCTTCGTTTTGTTGTGCAATTGATAAGTAGGATATTGCACTTAGGATGAGTACTGTAATTGTTCTTTTTTTCATGATTGGATTTTAGAAAAATAAGTAGCGAAAATAACACGAATTCTTATATGCGCTCTACTTTTTTTTAACTTTTTTCTATCATATTTTAAATTTACTTTTAGATAATTGATAGTCAATTTTTTAAACAACAAAAGCCTCCAATTGGAGGCTTTTGTTGTTTAAAAATAAGTTAGATTTTTATTCTAAAAAATCTTCTTTACTTTTGAAGCTAAGAGCCGGTAAGCCAGCTTTCTCTAAATATTTTGTAAACTTAGATAAACGTTTACTTGTTATTTTCTCCAAATCAGTTTTTGCTTTAGTAAATCGATCAGAAAGCAATTTTAAATTTTCTAATTGTGCTTGACTTGGTGCTTCAAAATTTGCTGCAACGTCACTATATAATGCTGCTAACTTTTCTCTAAGTTGTGGTGGAGCAGAATCTACATAGTTATCACCAGAAGTGATCACTAATGTATTCTTCAGGCCATTAAGTTCATCAATAAGTGATTGTGATACTTTTTTAGCTTTAGGATTGGCCTCAATAGCTTTTTCACCACTAGTAATCATAGCATCTATTTTATATACCATATAAGCTAGATCTTCTTGTACATCAAATAGGGTAGTAGCTGTCTCGTATTGAGCTTCACGTTCTTTTGTAGTAATAAATGATTTAGGATCATTTTGTATAGTAAACGTAGTCTCGTATGTATCTTTCCCTTTCTTTAATACAGCTTTATAAGTACCTGCTTCTGCTCTAAGTGCCTGAAATGCACCAAAACTTAATGTTTTACCTGCAGCATTCTTAGGAGCTTTTGAAGTATAACCCCAGTTTACAATATTAATTCCTTTAGATTTACCTGGAGAAAGTGTGGTCACTTTATTGCCATCCATATCTTGTATTTCTAAAGACATTTTTCCAAACGTATGTCTCTTTTTTAAATAGTACTTTAATTGTAAAGAAGTTCCTGGATTTCCTCCAACAAATTCTAATTCTGTACTTCCACCACCAAAACCACCTTCTTCAACCATGGTCCCAGGTTTTGTGTCAAAAAAATGTACTTTTTTAGCTAAAACCTCTTGTGTTACTTCGCGTAATGTGCTAATGTCGTCTAAGATAATAACACCACGTCCATGAGTACCACATACAAGGTCATTTGTTTTCTTTTGTAAATCAATAAAATGTATAGCTGTATGTGGAAAATTATTCGTAAAATGAGACCAATTTTTTCCACCATTTACAGTAATATATAAACCATCTTCAGCTCCTAGAAAAAGAAGATCTTCATTTTCATAATCTTCTTGAATATTACGAGCAAATAAGTTGAGGTCATCAGTTACAATACTTGTCCAAGTAGTACCGTAATCTTTTGTTTTATACACATATGGTTTCATATCTCCACGAGCGTGCCCATCAAAAACAGCATATGCTGTTCCCTTTCCGTGAACACTAGCTTCTATATGATATGCCCAAGTATTTGCAGGAAGCCCTGTAATATTTGCTGTTACATTTGACCAGTTTTTTCCTCCATCTCTTGTTATTTGTACATTACCATCATCTGTTCCTACCCATAAAATATTTTCATCCATAGGAGATTCGGCAATGGTAAAGATCGTTGTATGGGTTTCTGCGCCTGAAGTATCATTAGATAAACCTCCTGATTTTTCAGGTTGTTTAGATACATCATTTGTTGTTAAATCGGGAGAGATGATTTTCCAAGTGTCTCCCATATCATCACTTACGTGTAGGTATTGACTTCCCATATAAAAACGATCTGGCTGATGTGCACTTACAGCCATAGGGGCATTCCAATTAAAACGTAAATCATCATATCCAGAAACAGGAAGCGGTTTTACGTTTTTAGTATAATTACGTTCCATATCATAACGCCACACATTTTCGGCACCTTGCATTTCTGAGTATAATACTTCTTTTGTAGGATGCTTTAATACTCTAAACCCATCACCTACACCTACACGCACCCAGTCACGAGCTTCTATACCTCCTGGAGAAGAAGAAGGACCATACCAAGAACCATTATCTTGTAAACCTCCATAAATTCTATAAGGTTCAGCATCATCTACACTGATATGATAGAACTGTGATAATGGTAAATTACTTACGATCTCCATAGTGGTTCCTTGATTCCAAGAACGATACACTCCACCATCAGTACCTACATGCATCATGTCAGAATTATTAATGTCAAAAACAATATCATGAATATCTGAGTGCATATTACCAAGACTTACAAATGTTTCTCCTCCATCTTTTGAGATAGAACCACTTAAACCTCCTTTTACAACAACATCTGGATCTTTAGGGTCTACTACAATTCTAGAAAAATAGAAAGGACGTACGGTTAAAGCAAAGTCACCATTGGTTTGTTCCCAGCTAGCCCCTGCATCAGTAGAACGATACAGTCCTTTATCTTTTGCCGATTCTACAACTGCATATACACGATTAGAATCAGATGGAGCAACTGCAATTCCTATTCGTCCTAAAATCCCTTCAGGAAAGCCATTGTGTATTTTATTCCAAGAATCACCCCCATCTGTAGATTTATAAAGTGCACTACCAGCACCTCCAGAATTAAAATCCCAAGCAGTACGCCTGTGTTCCCACATCGCAGCATATAATACATTTGGATTATTTGGGTCCATCATAAAATCAGCAGCTCCTGTTTTTTCATCTACATATAAGATGTTATTCCAAGTTTCTCCTCCATCAACAGTTTTGTAAATGCCGCGTTCTGTACTATCACTCCATAGAGAACCTAAAACAGATACATAGACTATATTGCTATTTTTTGGGTGGATTTCAATACCAGAAATACGTTCTGATTTGTCAAAACCCATTTTATCCCAGTTGATTCCTCCATCTTTAGAACGATATAAACCATCTCCTATAGAAACAGAATTACGTGTCCATATTTCTCCAGTTCCTACCCATACCGTTTTGTCAGGGTCATTAGGATCTATAGCTACTTGTCCAATAGATTGAATATGTTCTTCAAATATGGGAGCATACGTCGCACCTCCGTCATTTGACTTCCAGACACCACCACCAGCAGTACCAGTATATATGATTTGTGGATTAGTTGGGTGAACTTCCATATCGATGATACGACCGCTCATAAGAGCTGGTCCAATCTGTCTAGCAGTAATATCACCAAAAAGTTCTTTTCCTTTAAGAACGATTTCTTGCGCAGAACTTACTAAAGTTACTGATGCAAAAAGACATCCTAAAACAATGTTTTTAGTTTTCATCTATTTAAAAATTTTTATTTCACAAAAAATGAATTAAATAAAATTTTTCTGAACAGATCAACCGTTTTGCTTTCGCATAAAAAATTTATTTTTGGTTGATATGTAAAAAAATAATTTTATTTATGCTCATTTCATGAGAATTCTGATTGATTGGTTATTATATATCCTTTCGCTTAAAGCGAAATAAAAAAACCTCAATCTTTATGACTGAGGTTTCATATATCTTTTACGTATTATTCCTGAGTTGGAAAGGCAAACATTTCGTCTGTTACTTTTGGATTGAGTTCAATACTCTTGATTTCAATAGCTTGTCCTCCAAATACAGTTCTAGCAAAAGCAAAATACAATCCATCTACTTCAGTATAGTCACTAAAAGTATCTTTAGAAATTTGCCCTTTGTTTGGCCCTTGTTGTACTTCAGAAGCAGTTTGAATAGGTACGAAGTTTTCATCTTCAAAGTAGTATGTTACTTTA
>CAYYSK010000168.1:0-8002 GCA_964474345.1 uncultured Flavobacteriaceae bacterium | reverse complement strand
CAAAAGTATCAAGTCAATTATACATTTTATTAAAAGCGAACAAGCAATTACCAAAACCTTGGCAATCACTATTCTAGTTTGGTCATTTTAAGCCAAAGCTATAACTATATAATTAGTTAATACTAAATCTTTACAATGAACATATTCAAGCAATTAAAAAATAAAACATATTAAAAAATCATATTATATGAATAAGTATTATTTAGCACTCACGACTATACTAATTACACTATTATTTTCTTGTGGAAATGATGATAATTATATGCCTGTAAATAATACTGATGATGACCCTGTTATGACAGATGATGATCTGGGTGCAGGCGATGAAATGAATATAACTGTTGATTTAAGTGCTGTTCCATTTAATACATTATCTGAATATGGTTTTTTTGACGGGAATTTAGCCAACTTAATTCCAAATCCAGGAGTACTTGAGTATTCACTAATTAATAAACTCTTTTCAGATTATTCTATAAAAAAACGTTTCATATGGATGTCAGAAGGAGTCACTGCCACTTATGACTCTCATGATAAATTACTTGTATTTCCTATAGGTACAATAATTGTTAAAAACTTCTTTTATGACAATGTTCTTCCTTCAAACTCGCGACGTATACTAGAAACTCGAATGCTTATTAGAACAATTGATGGATGGGAATTTGCTAATTATGTATGGAATGAAGAACAAACAGAAGCTACTCTTGATTTAAATGGCAGTACTGTAGATATCACATGGGAACTCAATGGAGAAACCAGGTCTGTAAATTATAGAATTCCTAATGTCGTTGAATGTCAAACCTGCCATAAAACTGGTGATACTTCAATTCCTATTGGCCCTAAACCTCAGAATCTCAATAAGCTGTTTACATATTCAGATGGGTCTACAGCAAATCAGCTTCAAAAATGGTTAGACGAAGGGTATTTACAATCATTCCCTAGTACTATAAATACTCTAGTTGATTGGAAAGATACAAGTGCTCCTATTAGAGAGCGAGTACGCAGTTATGCTGAGATTAATTGTGCACATTGTCATATAGACGAAGGTCATTGTTCTTACAGGCCTATACGATTAGATTACATTTCATCAACACTAGATGAAAATTTAGGAATATGCGTTGTCCCTGATGAAGATTTGGGAAATGGACTTTCTCATATCATCAAGCCTGGTAATATTGATCGATCTACTTTCTTTTACAGGCTCAATACTACAGTCGAAGAAGTTCGTATGCCTCTCTTAGGTAGAACACTTATACATGATGAAGCTCTTACTCTCATAGAAGAATTCATTAATCAATTAGAAATGGGATGTGACTAATTAAACTATACCAATCATGAAAAAATCATTTTACACATTGATGTTTATTATCCCTTTTACATTATTATTTCAATCAGGACAAAATTGTACAGAAGCAATCCCAGTAAATGTAGGAACATATACTCTAGACACTATAGATGGTGAAGCTCCTCTACCAGTATGCATTACTTCAACTACAAATCCAGCTGATAATGGTGAATGGTATATCTATACCGCCCCTACTGGAGATGACACTTTTGTAACTGTAACATCAGGCCTTCAAGTTAATTTTGGAGGAGATACTCGCCTGCAAATTTATAGCGGAGATTGTTCTAATTTAAATTGCCTTATTGGAGATGATGATGGCGGTAGTATTGGAAATGGATTTTTGTCTATAGCATCATTTCAGGCTACAGCTGGAGAATCATACTATATAGCTTAGGACAATAACTGGTCTTCTGATGACTTTGAATTTGAAATTAGTGAAGCAGATACGCCACCACCAGGTCAACTCACCTTTACGGCTCAAAACGTCACAACAAGTGGTTCTAGATTAGCAATGGTAGACATGAATGGAAATTTTCTTGATGACTTGGTTTCTGTAACTACTACCAATGTCAATATCAACTATCTACTGGAGGTTTTAATTATATAGACATCACAACTACTCCTGCAGATTATACTCCATCATGGAGTCTTGCTGCCGGAGACATAGATGATAATGGTTATAATGATTTACTCTACGGAGGAGGCAATGGAGTTACATTTATGATGGCTAACAATGATGGTACCGCATTCACAGAAGTCTCTGGATCTGAATATGTTTTTTCACAACGATCTAATTTTGCAGACCTTAATAATGATGGGCAGCTCGATGCTTTTGTATGTCATGATGTAGTGCCAAATGTATACTATATCAATGATGGAAATGGAAACTTAATCTTTTATCAAGGAGCTGATCTCAATGGAATTCCTTCTGGCCTAGGCTTAGTATCAAATGGAGGTAATTATGGTACTGTATGGATAGATTATGATAATGATCGCGATATGGACCTTTTTATTGCAAAATGTAGAGGTGGTGCTACAGAAGCGAAAATCAATCAACTTCATAGAAACAACGGAGATAACACGTATACAAACGTTGCCGAAAATACAAGAATAAATCTTGCAAACCCTGTCCAAACTTGATCTTCAGCTTGGGGAGATTATGATAATGACGGAGGCATGGATGGCTATATAGGGGCAAGCTCTACATCTGATGGACTTACAAAATATATGCGAAATAATGGAGATGGGACTTTTACAGATATTACTAGTTCTGTTGATCTTTCTGGAACTCCATTAGGTATTGAAAATGCGCCTGGCGATTTTGACAATGATGGACATTTAGATATCTTTTCTAATGGTAGAATCCTTTTAAATGGAGGTGATGGACTTTCTTTTACCGTACTAAGTCAAACAATACCGCAAAGTGGCGCTATAGGCGATGCTAATGATGATGGATTCTTAGATATATTTAGTAACGGACTTTTCTTAAATAATGGAAATGATAATAATTGGATTAAAATTGTGACTATAGGAGATCAAAGTAATAGAAATGCATAGGAGCTCGAGTAGAGGTGACATCATCTGGTTTAGGCACACAAATAAGAGATGTACGCAGTGGAGAAGGTTTTAGGTATATGAGTTCTTTAAACACACATTTTGGTCTAGGTCAAGATAACTCCATTGATACTGTTACTGTATATTGGCCATCAGGTCTTATCTCTACAATAGAAAACCCAGATATTAACGAGACTCTTATCATTAATGAAAGTGAGGCATTAGGAGTGGATGATATCACTGCAAACGACCTCAAATTATTTCCAAATCCTGCAGAAAATTCTTTAAATTTAGAAACGTCGTTTCAATTAAATAATGCTATTTATTCTGTATTTACAGTAGATGAAAAACGTGTTCTTAATGGAAAAATTGACACTAATGTTATTGATGTAAGCAATCTTGCTACTGGAAATTATTTCCTGCGAATCTTTCAAGAAAATAAATCATACGTACAACAATTTTTAAAGAAATAATATTATTTATCAATTGAAAATAGTGTGTAAAAAATGCGTGTCAAATGACATGCATTTTTTATACACTATTAATTCAAAAGGATTACTTCACTTCTTTACCTTCAGAAATCCATTGAGAGATTCCTCCTTCTAAATCATAAATTTTCTCAAAACCAGCTTCTTCCAACATAGCAGCACATTTTGCGCTTCTACTTCCTTTTTGACAATATACATATACTGGTTTATCCTTATCAAGAGTTGCTATTTGTGTTTCCCAATCATCACCTTGATATACGATATTTCTTGCATTTCTAATATGATTAGATGCAAATTCATTTCTGGTTCGCACATCTATAAGTTGAACAGATTCAGCTCTAAGTACTTCTTCCATTTCTTGTACAGAAATTACCTCGACACGTGGTCCCGTAGATGTCTCCTTACAAGAAATTATTAATATCACAATACATAAAGGAATAAAATACTTCATCATTATTTAAGATTAACTTTCTTGATCTTCCCAAGCCATATATCCTCCTAGCATATTATACGTAGTTTCAAAACCGAGTTGTCCCATAATAGCACACGCTTGACCACTACGATTACCTGAACGACAATATACATAGTAATTCTTTTCAGTATCTAATTTTTTTACTTCATCTATAAAACCTTGGCCAAGATATATATCTATATGTTTTGCATTTTCAAGCATTCCATTTTCAACTTCATCATCTGTACGCACATCTAAAATTATGGCATTCTCATCATTGACTATAAGTGATTTCCACTCATCTATTGTTATATCTTTCATTCTATTAATTTGAGTTTTCCTAATTCTGTTTTTTTTATGGCTCCGTATCCTCCTAATACATTCACTACGTTATGTATTCCTTGTGATCTAGCAATAGAGGCATAGATTAATGATCTATATCCTCCTGCACAATGTATATGATATACTTTATCTGGATCTAGATTTTTACTATTTATGTGTACGTCATCAAGTGCCATATGTGGTACTCCATCAATATGACTTATTGCATACTCTCCAGGTTTACGTACATCTATAGAATTTGTAACACTACCATTTGCAATACCATCTACAAATTCTTGCGCGGTTACCTCTTGCATACTTACAATTCCTTTTCCAGCCGCTACCCAAGCTTCTATACTTCCTTTAAGGTATCCTAAACTATGATCATATCCTACTCTTGAAAGACGAATTGCAACTTCTTCTTCTTTTCCTTCTTCAGCTATAAACACTATTTTTTGTTTGATATCTTGTACAACAGACCCTACCCACGGTGCAAACTGGCCGCTGAGCCCTATAAACCACGCTTGTGTTAAAGACGCTTTCGCGAAAGCGGATACATTTCTAGTATCCAACACCAATATATCATCTTGCAATGCAAGAGACTCAAACTCTTCTACAGTTAATGCAGTAGTCCCTCTTTTTATAATAGTATCAAAATCAGTATTTACACGCTTATTCATAGCTACATTCTCCGGAAAATAACTAGGTGGTGCATTAAGACCTGTAATTAACTCTTTTATAAAATCTGCTTTTGAAAGTTTAAAAGCATAATTTGTTTCTTTTTGATTTCCCAATGTATCACTTGTCTGGCTACTCATATTTTTACCACAAGCAGATCCTGCACCATGTGCTGGATACACAATAATATCATTAGGCAATGGCATAATACGATTGTGTAAACTATCATATAAATGTCCTGCTAAATCTTCTTTGGTAAGGCTTGATTTTGCTGCAAGGTCTGGGCGACCTACATCACCTATAAATAAAGTATCTCCTGTAAATAATGCCTGCTCCTTCTCTTCCTCATCTCGTAGCAAATAGCAAGTAGATTCCATAGTATGACCTGGTGTATGAATTACCTCAATACTAAGTCCTCCTAATTTAAAAACTTCTCCATCTTTTGCACTATGATAATCATAAGCTGCATTTGCATTAGGTCCTAGAACAACAGTTGCACCCGTAGCTTTTGCAAGATCTATTTGTCCACTCACAAAATCAGCATGAAAATGAGTTAAAAAAACATATTTAATCACACTCTCATGTTCTTTTGCTAAATCAAGATAAGGCTGTACTTCTCTTAACGGGTCTATAATAATGGCTTCCCCCTCTGAACTTAAAAAATAAGCTCCTTGGGCTAGACATTTTGTATACATTTGTTCTAAGATCATAACGTACCTTGTAGTTTGATTACAAATTTAAGGAAATAAAATAGGGGTAAACAAAAAAATCGAAATCAGCTGATTTCGATTCTTATTTTTTTCAAAGTATAGATTATGCTTTAATAGAACACCCTATAGCTTTTGTTTCTGTTATATCAATTGTCTTTCCAGATAATAAAGCATCTACTGCATTTTCCAAATACTTCACTTTTACTCCATTTGCATTTCTAGAATTATCGTCTATGGCTCCTATATACTTTACTTCGTTTCCTTTTTCTGTTTTTTGAAGTAAATATACGTGCGGTGTTTTAGTAGCACCATACTTTGGGTACACCTCCTGTCCTTCGTCAAATAGATATGGAAATGTAAATCCTTTCTCTCTAGCTCTAACTTTCATAGCATCAAAACTATCTCCAGGTTTTACTTCTGGGTTATTAGGATTGATAGCTATAACTGGATACCCTATATTTTTATACTTTGTATCAAGTGCTATAATTCTATCTTCATTTGCCACAGAAAATGGACAAGTATTACAAGTAAAAATAACAATAAAACCTTTTGCATCTGGATAATTAGAAAAAGAAATATAGTTTCCATCTATATTCTTAAGATGAATATCATCCGCCATATCTCCAATACCATAACCATTACCTCCTATGCCATCAGACGCCATGGATTTTACTACAAAGGCAGATAAAATCACTAAAATTGCAAGAGCGGTTAAGATTTTTAATGTTTTCATAAAAATAATTTAAGTTCTTTCTCTAATTCATCATATGTAAATGATCTTTCATAAAAAGAACGTTTTTCTTCTGTATATATAATTGTGGCTGGAATTGCTCCAGACCAAGAAGCATCAACTTTAGGTATCCAGCTATTGGCATTCCCATCGTCTAAAAATACTACTTCTGATTGAATATTTTGTTTTTCAATAAAACGAGTTAACCGTTCTATTTGCTCTGGAAAGTCAAGACTTACCAAAATAACATCTACATCCTTATCAGCATACAATGTATTTATTTTCTCAAAATAAGGCAACTCTTTAACACATGGTTTACACCAAGTTGCCCAAAAATTAACTACTTGAACAGTTGCGCTTGAAGTTTCAAGGTATTCTTCTAATCCTTCATAATCAACAGTCTCAAAAGATACTTGTGAAGACATCTTAGTCGATGTGGTTACCTCCTCTTTTCCTCCTTTGCAACTTATCAAGAATAATACACTTATAAATACATAGTATTTCATCATCACAAAAGTATAGTATGATTTTCTTTCTCTTTGATCTATTAACAAACTTTGGGATTTATACGTTAAAAATTTGTTGTCCTATGTTGGTTTGAAGTATCAAATTTTTAAAAATTTGTTAAATATTCCAAATTTAAATTCAAAACCTACTACATTTGTATATACAAATATTGTAGTGACAATAGAAGACATCATACAAACAAAAACATTACCGCTTTCGCGAAAACTTACTATAAATGTATTATACTCAGCAAGCTGGGTAAATGATATCATTACAGAAGCTATTAAACCTTTTGATGTATCATTACAGCAATTTAACGTATTACGTATTTTAAGAGGTCAAAAAAACAAACCTGCCAACCTATCTACTATTAATTCTAAAATGGTTTCAAAGATGAGTAATACAACAAGGCTTGTTGACAAACTAATTACTAAAGGATACACAGAACGTAATGTTTGCCCTTCAAATAGGAGAAAAGTAGAAATTACTATTACAGAAAAAGGGTTACAACTATTAGAAGAGATCGATCCTATTGTTAATGATGCCGAAAATAAAGCGACAAAACAATTAAATAACGAAGAGCTTGAGTTGCTCAATAAATTACTCAACAAACTTAGACAATAAATATATTTAAACAGAAACAATGAAAACAAGAATTTTTACTGCAGTCTTAGCGCTTATTGTAACGGGAGCTTTTGCAACAACAAATCCAATTAAAAAAGAAGTTAAAGTAAAAGAAGCTACAATTACTTGGACTGGAAAAAAAATAACAGGATCACATACTGGAACAATTAATCTACAAGAAGGAACTCTTATTATGGAAGGAAACACTCTTGTAGGAGGAAGTTTCACAATTGATATGACCTCTATACAAGTAACAGATTTGGAAGCTGGAAAAGGGAAAGAAAAATTAGAAGGTCACTTAAGAACTGATCAATTTTTTGGAGTTGACAACCATCCTACTGCTACATTTACTATTACTGATGCGGCAAAAAGCGGGAATGGATATAGCGTTGTAGGTAATATGACAATAAAAGGAATTACTCAAAACATTAAAGTACATATGGCTATGAACGGAAATACAGCTTCTACCACATTATCGATTGACCGTACGAAATATGGTATTAAATATGGATCATCATCTTTTTATGACAATTTAAAAGACAAAGCAATTAATGATAATTTTGAACTAGCAATTGATTTAAAGTTTTAATTACATAA
>CAYYSK010000167.1:0-8088 GCA_964474345.1 uncultured Flavobacteriaceae bacterium | reverse complement strand
GCTTGCAGTGGTTTTGTGATGTAATAGATTTTCTAATGCATAATTCGGGTTTAATAAATATTTTACTCTATCAAGATTAGTTTTGTAAGTTGTTGTTATCTGATTATTTAGAATCTAACCATAAATAGCGTCTCTTCATGATTTTTCTATCAGATATGGTTGTATCTAATTGAATACTATATGTAAGATCTTGCTGTAATGTAACTGTTGTTTCTTTAGTGACTCCAAAACGCTCATAAGTGACACTGAATGTATCATTAGAATTATAATCAGCGGTAAGACTTTTGAATGTATGATCTTCTGTAAGCAGTGTGTTGTTTACTTTAAGAATTTTATCTCCTTTTTCTAAGCCTGCTTTATAGGCAGCAGTACCAATTGTAGTGTTTTGAGTGATAGCACCATTGGTTAGAGCAACTCCAAAAGATGACTTGGTTGTATCTTGTAATAAAGAGACACCTACACTTTCAAAAAGACGCTTCATTGGGGGCATATCACTTCTATAAATATAATTCTGAAAGAAATGATCTCCAAATGCATCTCCAGCATACTTCTTTAATAATCGATGTAAATCTTCTATGGTGTATGGTTTTTCTTTTTTACCATGCTTTTTCCATACGAGTTTCATATAATCATCGAGATTTAAATCTTTTTCTCTTAGGGATAAATCTAAAGCAAGTCCTAGTGCACTTCCATAAGAATAATAAGAGATAAACGTATTATTCCTATTCACAGGATCTACAGAGGTAGCAGCATCTACAAAAGGAGCTTGATAACTCATCTCTATAGGATTAAAAAATTCACGCGCAGGAGAATTCCAAACATAATTAAAAGTACTTGCCAATCCTTTTATATAGTCTTCTTTAGATAGTAACCCTGCTCTACACATCATTAAGCTCGTATAGTAACTCGTAAATCCTTCGGCAAACCAAAGTTCTCCACTCATATTTGCAGTTTCAAAATCAAAAGGTTCGAGACTTTGTGGTCGGATACGCTCTACATTCCATCCATGAAAAAACTCATGTGAAACGGTTCCAATATTACGTTCTAAACCTCCATTTACTAGACTTCGAGTACTTGTTAAGATGGTTGAATTTCTATGTTCCATTCCATCGCCAGATGCGTTTGGGATATAACAAGCTAGGAAGTAATAGTTGTCATAATCATAAGATGGAAGTTCTTCGAATACCTTTTTTTGCTCTACAACTATTTTTTTTACTTTTTCAAAATAGGTGTCAAGCTCTTCTTCAGTTCCATTATGATGTAATACAAAATGGATGGTTTGTTTATCTATATCAAAAGAACGTACACTATGGTTACTGATTTCTGTAGGACTATCCATAAAGTATTGTAAATCCTTTGCGTAATAAGTATTCCCTTCTATATGTTTAAGTTGCGTGGCAACTTTCCATTGTAAATCTTTTCTGGTATTAAACGTTACTCTTACTTCTTTTTTTGCAAGGCTAGGAGCATACATAAAAGTTGCAGGTATATTAAGGTGTGCATGCGTTTCATCTATTTGAGCATAGGTGCCGCCACCTCGATTTGCAAAAAGAGTATAGGTTACTTGTACGGTTCCATCATGTCCCTTCACACGCCAAGAGTATGGATCAGGACGAGTAGCATTTAGTATATTTCCTCTACCATCTGTCACACGTACGTTATATACATTTTTTGCAAACTCATGAATAGCGTATCTCCCAGGTGAAGTTCTACTCATTCTAAATGTAATTTCTTTACTAGAAAGATCAGAAAAGGTAGCTTTCACTTCTGCTTCGTGATGGACTGCATTTTCAAAGGATATGATATATTCAGTGGCTACTTGTGCATTGTTGTGTAATGAGAAACATAAAAAAATGATACACGTTAGGATGATTTGTTTCATGAGGTAAAATTTAAAATACTAAAGTAGGCTTTTTATAAAAGTGATTTTGCTTTCGCGAAAGCGTATATTAATATAAATCCCAATTTCCTTGTTTGTAATAGATATAAAGTGTGGGTTCAAAAATGGTATTTATTTTTATTCCTGTAGTATCTACAAGAGGTTTTCCAAAGGAACTAATACTGTATAAGGATTCATTGGTAAGCCACTTAAGGGAAAGATGTTGAAGATCAATTTCTTTTAGATCTTCTTTGTCTACAGTGGATTTTTTACCTATAATCCAACTCCATTCTCCTAAGGTAAGCACTTGATTGTGTAGAGGGAGTGTATGAAAACCAGATTTTTTGAGAGTTTTATCTATACAGTAAAAAGCTTTGGTTGCATAATAAGGGCTTCCAGATTGCGTAATAAAAGTTCCTTCTTTTTGAAGGCGGTTGTAACAAAGTGTATAGAATTCTTTGGTATATAATTTATTGAGATCTACATTATTGGGATCTGGTAAATCTACAAGAATCACATCATAGGTCTCTTGTGTTTGTTCCAGAAATGTAAAAGCATCATCATTTATTGTGATTACTTTATCATTATTTAGGGCATTGTTATTAATTGTAGAAAATATAGGATGCGTTTTTCCTATAGTAATCATACGATTGTCTAAATCTACAAGAGTAATTTTTGTAATAGCATCATCATATTGTAACAGTTCTCTAGCAATGCATCCGTCTCCACCTCCTAAAACAAGAACGTTTTTTTTTGATTCAGTAAGACCTAAAGCACTATGTACCATAGGTTCGTGATATAAGTATTCGTCAAATGTAGATAATTGCTGGTTGCCATTGATATAGAGTGAGTACCAATCACTCCATTTAGTAATAACTATTTTTTGATATTTTGTTTGCTCACTAAATACAATTTTATCTTTATATTTTGCTTGCTCACCAAATAACACAAGAGGTTTTGCATATATTAATCCTAGTAGTACAATAATAAAAACGCCTATATATGATATCCATAATACGTGTTGTAGCTTTTTTGAGATATGCTCTTTAAGTGTATAAAATAACCAGAAAGAAACTATTAAATTTACAAGCCCGAGAACAAAAGGTGTATATGTTAATCCTAAATAAGGTAGGCCAATAAAAGCAAAGAAGAGACCCCCTATAAGACTGCCATAATAATCCTTTTCTAAAATGTTTGAAATGTTTAACCGAAGTTCTTCATATTCATTATTAATACGTGTAGCAAAAGGTATTTCTAACCCTATAAGTAAACCTATAGCAATAGACAATAAATAAATAATAATCCAAGAATTATTACTATACCCATATACAATATAAGAAGCTATTGCAGAGAAAGAAACTAGTAAGGATAATAGCAGTTCAGAGATAACAAAATAGAATACTATTTTAGAATTAAAAACTTTGCTTATCCTACTTCCTAATCCCATAGAAAATAGCATGATAGAGACGATCAGTGTAAATTGTAAAATAGCATTTCCTATAAAATAACTGGCTAATGTAGATAAGACATATTCAGCAACGATGCCACTAAAGCCTGTTGCAAATAATGCTATTTTTAATACGAGAGATTTCTTTTTATTTGAGATGCTCAATATAAAGTGCCTTTATTTTCCAGATCCTCCAGATCTAGACCTCGTACGAGACGAGCTGTTGTAACGAGAACTACTACGGCTATTTCTTGTTGATGAACTAGAATATGATTTCCAAGAATTACTAGATCTTCTTCTATTAAAAAACGATGGGCGCTTTGATCTTTGGTATGTACTATTAGTGCCATAACGCGAAGTTCCGTTAGTTTGAGTCCCATAGTATGATCTTCCCGCAGCACTAGCAGTACTATATCCTCTATAATCTCGTTGGTACGCAGGACGTCTTAACATCCAGTACCAGAATAATAAACTTGGTCCATGTGAACGCCATCTTCTTTCATTTCTAGTATTACTTCTACTAGAGCTTGTACTTGTACTATCTTGACTTTTTGAAACGTCTTCCCATTCGCCATATTTAGGATTTCCAATAGCCCACCCAAAGCCTACAGGTTGTGCTGTTCTAGAGAGTCTTCCGTTATGATTGGATACGATTTCCATACCCAAATCTTGCTCATGTTTTTTGAAGAAAGATTGATTTACAGTTTTCCAAGGTAATGAATCAACAATAAGAGAATCATCAATTACTTTTAAAATATGGTACTTATGTTCAAAAAGATGTTTGTTGTCTTTTTCAGAAACATTCATATCATTTAATACAATTGAAAAATCAGTCTCTCTTAATTGTTTAATAATCTCTTCAGAAGGTTCAATACCTACTTTTACACTTTCTTTTGTCGAGTTTCCACAAGAAATAATAAATGCTGAAAACAGAATAAAACTGGCAAAATAAAAAGTAGACTTCATAAGTGTATATTGGTTATTGTAAATTATATGCTGAGTACTAATGTACTGTTTTTTTTAAGGTTCTTTAAAATGACTAGTCTTATGACTTCTTTTAATGTTACAGATTAAGAATCTATAGGTGTTTTTAATTAAGCAAGTTTTACATTTTTTAATGCTTTTTCTTTTATTTCTGACCCATAATAGGCAGTAAGATCTGCATTGTTTCTTTTTTCGACAGTAAGGATGGTTTTATCGTGAGCATAAAACATATAAAC
This sequence comes from uncultured Flavobacteriaceae bacterium, assembly GCA_964474345.1. Lineage (GTDB taxonomy): Bacteria > Bacteroidota > Bacteroidia > Flavobacteriales > Flavobacteriaceae > Dokdonia. Next base: position 3,542 of record CAYYSK010000167.1, on the reverse strand, counting down.
TTCAGATTTTTCCCAACTTCCTCCTAATGTTTGGTTTTTGCAACTACCTTGATATTTGTCTTCGAGTTCAAATTCTTTCCCATCATAAATAATAAAGGTACTAGAAACGCCATCTGACATTACTTCAGACGAGAGATGTATGCTTTCACTATAATATATTTCGTATTCGCCTTGATATCTTTCTACTTCTAAATATGCTTCTGGATTATTTTTTGAGCGTATTTTATACTCAATACTTTTCCCGTCTACTCCCCAATCATAATCAGATATTTCAATAACTTCCCAAGATATATTGTTGTATTTGAAGGTAGTACCTACTCTAAGATTATTCAAGTGTATATCATCTTTTTTTCCAAACATAGCATTTATTTTTTTAAGTCCTTTCCACAATGTGGACATTGCTCGTGAGCATTATTTTTTGATTTTTCTCTATTGTATTGTATTTCTTCAATGTAAGCAGAACTTATAATCCCTGTAGGCAATGCGACAATACCAATACCTAATAAAGCGATGATGCCGCTTAATATTTTTCCTATTCCAGTAACTGGATAAATATCTCCATATCCAACGGTTGTCAATGTGGCTACGGCCCACCAGAGTGCTTCTCCAATATTTGCAAAAGCTTCAGGTTGTGCATTGTTTTCTATATTATACATTAAAGTGGCAGAAAGAATAAGTAATAAGGAAACGATAAAAACAGTAATTAATATATCACTTTTAGTGCGTTTAAATACGTTTATAATTAGCTTTAAAGAGTTAGAATGCCTGTTTAGTTTTAACAAACGTAAAAGACGGAATAACCTAAGAACTCTAATGACACGTAAATCTATTTTGATAATATACGGAAGGTAGAAAGGGAGGATTGATAAAAGATCAATAACCCCCATGAAAGAAAAGATATATTTGAGCCGAGCTTTAAACGGTTTTATGCTAGGATATGCTAAATCTGCTGTCCAAATTCGGATGATATATTCAATAGAAAATATGATGATAGAAAATATTTCTATAAACCAAAACAAGGTTTTATATGTTTCATTTATATGTTCATAGGATTCTAAAAAGAGCGCAATGACATTAATAATAATGAGAATAGAGATAAAATAGTGTACAAAAAAATCGCCTTTGCTATTTTTTTTATCTTCATCAATTAAGTTGAATATCTGCTGTCTAATTTTCATTTTTCATAGCATTAAGAGCTTCTATTCTTTTTAATCCGCCTCTTTTAATATCTTCTTTTTCGTAATGTGTAGCTCCAAAAGTTTGCTTGAGCCATAAAATACCAGACTCTAATGAGTATGAAGAATTACAGGTGAAAATATCCAATGCAACATAGCAATGTTCTGGCCATGTATGAATAGCAATATGACTTTCTTGTATAACGATGACACCGCTAATACCTATAGGAGAAAACTCATGAATAGTTGTATTGATTACAGTAAGCTCCATCATATGCGCAGCTTTCAATAATGCATTTTCTATAAAATCTCTGGAGTTTATTTTTTCAGGATCACAACCATAAAAATCGATAGTTTTCTGATATCCAAGGTGCGTTTTATTCATAAATCAAATATAATGGAATATGTAGTACTTATAAAAAGAATGAGTTCGCTTTCGCGAAAGCGTATACTATTAATATTTTTGTATTAATTTGGGATATACCCTGTGAAAGAAAAAGATATATACATATCATCTGGTCCAAGACCTTTTTGGCAATTAATAATTGCTTCTGTTTTTTATACATTGGTTTTATTTTCTATGTATAAATTTATTAGAGGAATGATTGATAGTACTCCATCTGTTTTATGGGTTTTAGGAAGTATTTTTGCATTTGTATTAGGATTGCAGTTCTCTTTAACAAATAGCTTTCATTTTGATATTGAAAAAAGACAGTTTAAAGAAGATTTTCATATAGGACCTTTTTTTTACGGTGAGTGGGAGCCTTTTCCTGATTTAGATTATGTTTCAGTTTTTAATTTTAAAGAGGGATTTTACCAAATTAATCTGTGGATTAAAGGCAATGACTTTTATACAATAACAGGAACAAATGATTTGAAAATTGCCTTAGAAGTAGGAGAATCAATAGCAAAAAAGTTAAATATTGATTTGCTGGATGCCGCTACTGATCCTAGAAATTCTGTGTGGATTAAACTAGAAAATTAATTATTCATTCCAATCCCAATTGACCATAGCCCATGAAGTACCATCTGTAATTTGGGTTTCTAGAATTTTAAAACCAACATGCTTATGGGCTTCGATAGAGCGTGTATTTGAGGTTGCTACTTCTGTGAAGAGGCAATCATAAGTAGCGCTTAACTCTTGTTTGTAAAATGTATACATGCCTTTAAAAACACCTTGACCTCTATATGGCTTATCTATACAAACTTGCCCCATTGTGGTATAATTTTTCCCTTTAAGTAATCTATCTGCAGTTTCAAACATAGGAATTAAAATAGGCATTTCGTTTCTAAAGCTTCGAAGCATTACTAGTGCATATCCAGCAACTTGATCATCATTCATAGCAAGAATATGAGGACAGGCATCATTCATTTTTTTTAAAATTTCAAAAGTATGTGGGACTGTTATATACCCTTGTTCTTCTCGTTCTTGAAGAGATACGTTTGCTTTTAGATTGCGTTTTTGAATCGCTAATATTTCATGTAATTCTTGATCTGAAGTTGCTCTTTTATAGGTAATCATGGTGTTTCTAAACCGTTAAATCATTTTCTGTCTGTAACTCAATGCCTCTCTGGAATACTTTTGCAATAATAAAAAGAATAGCCGCAAGAAATAAAAATTCTTTACCACTTAAAGTAAAATCAATTTCAATTGCTTCTCCTATGACACGTTGACCGCCCAAAGTTAAATCGGCCTCAAATCCTTTTTTTATCAAACGTTTGTAGTATCGGTCTGCAATAATTGAAATGACCCCACAGCCTAATGCTAATTGACTAATCTTTGAGATAAGAACCGCTGTAGCTTCTGTGAAAGGATGTCTTAAATTTCCTGTAGTTGCTATTTTTATAGCAAGGTATGCGATGTAGGCATGTAAGCTCAACACAGTGATTGAGAGAGAACCTACCGCCCAAAATGCTCTTATGTCTGTTGTACGAAGTTTAAAAAGATCAAGATCTAGGTATATAATTCTAGCATTTTCAGGATATATAGAACCCAAGCCAAAAGTGAATACTAATACACCTGCTGCAATTAAAAGACTAATAAAGACAATCCAAAATATAAATTTTAAGATACTTATAAGCTGTTGTGTTTTCATAAAATGTGTTTTGATGAATGATTAATAATGGATGATCAATCTTCTGTATACTCAAGAATATCGCCTGGTTGACAGTCTAATGCTTTGCAGATGGCTTCTAATGTGGTAAAACGAACTGCTTTTGCCTTTCCAGATTTAAGTATGGAGAGGTTTGCTGTGGTAATGCCAACAATCTCTGCAAGTTCTTTGCTTTTCATTTTACGCTTGGCAAGCATGACGTCTAAGTTGATAATGATAGACATAGGTTATATTGTTAGTTTGTTTTCTTCTT
>CAYYSK010000166.1:0-8175 GCA_964474345.1 uncultured Flavobacteriaceae bacterium | reverse complement strand
CGTATTTCTGTTTTTCAACATTCGATTTTATTTATGCCTGCTCTCTTTTTAATCGTTTTTCTTCTCGCTTTATAACAATACGACTTATCACAATGCTTACTTCGTATAAAATTAAGATAGGTACTGCGACGATAACTTGCGTCGAGATATCCGGAGGTGTAATTACAGCAGCGAGAATTAATACAATAACGAGCGCATACTTGCGATATTTACGTAAAAATTCTGGAGTTACTAATCCTATCTTAGTTAAAAAATACATGATAATAGGAAGCTCAAAAATGATTCCAGCAGCTAATACTGATGCTCTTACTAAACTTATATATGAATCTATATCAAATTCATTTACTACAGAGTCTGAGATACTAAAATTGGCTAAGAAATTAACTGATAATGGAGCAATAACATAGTATCCAAAAGTTGCACCAATAAAAAAAAGCACAGAAGCGATAAATATGAAGCCTCTAGACGTTTTACGTTCATTCTCATACAATCCTGGAGAAATGAATTTCCAAAATTCATAAAGTATGTATGGGAAACCTACAACAACACCTGTAGTAATAGATGTCCAAATAGCTGCACTAAATTGCCCAGCGACTTTTCTACTCTGAATAATAAAATCCATATCCCCTTCTTCAATACATCCTTTTTCTAAACCAAAGAAACTAGAAATACGACACATATATTGGTAGGATATAAAGTCTGGGTATGATGGACCAAAAATGATGACGTCAAATAAAAATTTTCTAAAAATAAAAGCAACAACACCAATAATAACTACAGCAAGTGTAGAGCGTATTAAATGCCAACGTAATTCTTCTAAGTGATCCAAGAATGACATTTCTGATTCTCGAGTTTTGCTCTTTTTTGATGCCATTAAATAATTCCTTCTTTTATTAAATCATGTACGTGTACTACTCCAGCATATACTCCTTGGTCTGTTGCAAGTAATTGACTAATGCCGTGTTCTTCTAAGATGCGTTTTGCTTTTACAGCCATCGCATCGTTTTCTATAGTTTTTGGAGACGCACTCATAATATCACGAGCTGTAAGTCCTTCTAGATTGTCATTTTCAGAAAGCATTCTACGTAAATCACCGTCAGTTATGATACCTATTATTTGTGTGTTTTCTATCACAGCAGTGACTCCTAATCTTTTTGCAGAAATCTCTACAATAACTTCTTTAATACTTGCATCAGGGATGACAGAAGGACGTTCATTTGCCTCTGTTAAATCACTCACTCGTAAATAAAGTTTTTTTCCTAAGGCACCTCCAGGATGATACTTAGCAAAATCTTTTTCAGAAAAACCTCTAAGATCTAATAACGCAACAGCTACAGCATCGCCTATAACAAGTTGTGCTGTAGTACTTGTAGTAGGAGCAAGATTGTTAGAACATGCTTCTACCTTAACATACGCGTGAAGTACATAATCTGCTTGTGTTCCTAAAAATGATTCTCTATTTGATGTAATTGCAATAAGTGGATTATTGGTTTTCTTAATAAGGGGAACCAATACTTTTATTTCTGGAGTATTTCCACTTTTAGAAATACAAATAACAACATCATCTTGTTGGATTGTACCTAGGTCTCCATGTATAGCATCTGCAGCATGCATAAATATAGATGGAGTTCCTGTACTATTAAGTGTCGCTACAATTTTTTGAGCGATAATAGCGCTTTTCCCTATTCCAGTAATGATCACTCGTCCTACCGAATTATATATTACAGAAACTGCCTGAGCAAATTCTTCATCAATTAATGCTTGTAGATGAGCGATTGCTTCTTGTTCTATAGCTATGGTTTTCTGGGCGCTAGCAATTATTTGCTGGGAAATGTTCAAAACTTAGTTTTTATTAGGTTTGTATACCGTAAGGAATTCACTATATTTATGTAATACAAAGGTATGCAAAAATGCACAAGAATACATGAATACTGGGCAATTAGACTTACACGCTTCGCTTAAAAAACATTTTGGTTTTGGGCAGTTTAAAGGACTTCAAGAAGAAGTTATAAAAAGTATTGTTGGAGGAGAACATACATTTGTGATCATGCCTACTGGTGGTGGGAAATCACTATGTTATCAATTACCAGCATTACTTCAAGAGGGAACAGCAATTGTAGTTTCTCCGTTAATCGCTTTAATGAAAAATCAAGTAGATGCTCTGCGAGGCATATCCCAAGAAGAAGGGATTGCGCATGTATTGAATTCTTCATTGACCAAAGGTGAGATAAAAACGGTAAAAGAAGATATATCTAGAGGAGTGACAAAACTACTATATGTAGCTCCAGAATCTTTGACCAAAGAAGAAAATGCAGAATTTTTACGATCCGTACCCATCTCTTTTCTAGCAATAGATGAAGCACATTGTATCTCAGAATGGGGTCATGACTTTAGACCTGAATATCGTAATCTTCGTAGTATCTTAAAAAGAATAGGAGATAATATTCCAATTATAGCAGTAACAGCGACAGCTACTCCAAAAGTTCAGGAAGATATTCTTAAAAACTTAGGAGTAACAGACGCAAATACATTTAAAGCTTCTTTTAATAGACCAAATCTTTATTATGAAATTCGCCCTAAAACAAAGGATGTCGATGCAGATATCATTCGGTTTGTAAAGCAAAATGAAGGAAAGAGTGGTATTATTTATTGCCTTTCGCGAAAGCGTGTAGAAGAACTTGCACAAACATTACAAGTAAATGGATTAAAAGCAGTTCCATATCATGCTGGTTTAGATGCAAAAACACGTGTCAAACACCAAGATATGTTCTTAATGGAAGATACTGATGTAGTCGTTGCTACCATTGCATTTGGAATGGGAATTGATAAACCAGATGTACGTTTTGTAATACATCATGATATTCCTAAAAGTATAGAGAGTTATTACCAAGAAACAGGTCGTGCAGGTCGTGATGGAGGAGAAGGACATTGTCTTGCTTTTTATGCTTATAAAGACATAGAAAAACTGGAGAAGTTTATGAGCGGTAAGCCTGTTGCAGAACAGGAAATAGGGCAAGCATTGCTTCAAGAAGTAGTAGCATATGCAGAAACCAGTATGTCTAGACGTAAGTTTATCTTACACTACTTTGGAGAAGAGTTTGATAATGAGACTGGAGAAGGGGGTATGCTTGATGATAATATGCGTCATCCTAAGAAAAAACATGAAGCTCAAGATGAATTGACCAAAGTACTTCAAGTAGTACGTGATACCAATCAAATTTATAAGAGTAAAGAACTCGTATTTACATTACGAGGAGAGGAAAATGCAATTATCACTTCTCATAAAACACATAAACAACCTTTCTTTGGTTGCGGTAATGAACGAGAAAAAACCTATTGGCATGCACTTTTACGACAAGCAATCGTTGCAGGATATATCAAAAAAGATATAGAAACCTATGGAGTTATAAAATTATCTGATGCAGGACGTGCTTACATAGAAACTCCTACATCGTTTATGATGACAGATGATCACGTGTATGATGAGAATACAGATAATCAGATTGTCTCAGGAACCAAAGGCGGCGGAGCCGATAAAAAGTTGGTTGCCATGCTTAAAGACCTCCGTAAGAAGGTGTCTAAAAAACTAAACGTTCCTCCATATATTGTTTTTCAAGATCCGTCCATTGACGATATGGCGATCAAATATCCTATGACTATTGAAGAACTTTCCTCAGTACACGGAGTAGGAGATGGGAAAGCAAAAAAATATGGAAAAGAATTTGTTACATTTATTGAAAAATATGTAGCCGATAATGATATTTTACGCCCAGACGACCTTATAGTAAAAAGTACAGGAGCTAATAGCGGACTTAAATTATATATCATTCAAAATGTAGATCGCAAATTGCCTCTTGATGATATAGCATCTGCTAAGGGTAAAGAAATGGTAGATTTTATCAAAGAGATGGAAGCTATTGTCTATAGCGGCACAAAACTTAATATTTCTTATTGGATAGATGATATTCTGGATGAAGATCAACAAGAAGAACTTCACGAATATTTTATGGAATCTGAAACCGATGGGATAGAAGCTGCTCTTGAAGAATTTGATGGAGATTACGATGATGAAGAATTGCGTCTGTATCGTATCAAATTTATTAGTGAAGTAGCAAACTAAAACCGTCTTCTTTTTATAAATTATTTTATCTATATATGCTACTTCGACAGGCTCAGTATACCATTTCGCGAAAGCATAAAAAATCAGGTATGCGTGATTACATACCTGACTTCTAAAGCAATGAGTGTTATACTTATTCCTTTACTAATTTTCTTGTAAGGAAGAATCCAGAAAGAAGTCCTGCTCCTGCCATAAGGAAAATAATTGCTGGATATATAGCCTCGGTATGGAATAACGGTTCTAAAATTAATGCGATAAAAATTCCTAATCCAATACCCATTAATAAAAGTGCTAAGTTTAAGACTAATACTTTCCAAATAGCTGGAGTTTCTTTAGATTGCTTAAAGATTCCTGCATCCATTCCTTTTTCTATAAGTGCTAAACGTTCTTTGTTCCGTGTTGAATAATGCAAGTAAGCAATTCCGAAAATAGCTCCGAAAATGCAAATGAATATGATAATTTCTCCTCCCATAATAGTCGATCTTTAATTGATTTATGATTATTTATTTGCCCATATGACGGGAAGTTTTTAAAAACGGTTACAGATTATTTAATTTTTTTTGCTTTCGCGAAAAATTACTCAGGAAATACGATACTTCATTTAGTCTTTATGAATATAGAATGCTCCTAATTGCCAATGTAAATCTTCAGAAGATATTTTTTGCCATTCTTCGGGATCTTTATGATACGCTAACTCACTATGGAATTGTAACTCCACTTGATTGTCAATTAGTATTCTAATACAATCGTAAAAGGATTCTTCTATAAACGTGAGCTTTTTTTCCTTCAACCAACTCTTAATAGTATTCAATTTTAGATCTTCTTTTTGATTTTCAAACCAATGTGTTATTCTAAATTGTTTGTTCTGATAGTTAAAATCAGTATTGAATTCATAATCCCTCGTTAGAATGGATTTATGGTGAAACCTCTCAAGCTGTTCTTTAAAAAATGTGAACTCAAACCAACCATATAAAATTGCTTCAGAATCCATAGGATAAACTTCAGGATTACTCAAAGCATCAGGTTCGCCTAATTGTTCTAATACTTTTTCTTTAGTTGTCCCTAATCCAATAGATCCAAAGCTTTTATTAATAATTATTTCTTCTAGTTTAACTTCTATCATATCAAAATGTACTATAATTTCATGTAGAATATTTTAGAAACTCATTCTTCAATCCATTGTTCTAAATTATCAACAGGATTTGGCAACCTTCCTTCCAGCCACTTCATTAAGGTTCCGAGTTTAAATTCAGGATCTTTAGTTTCAATTATCCAGGATGAAAAATCAGTTGGTCCTCCATTCATGTATGGTGGAGGAGAAACTGAGTAAAAAGCTGTAGGTAATCTTTCATCAATAGAAATGTAATTGATTACAAAACCTAATTCCTGCACAACATTCCACGCCAATTTATTATGAATATCAATTGAGAATTTTAACCACCAATATCCATCATTGTCTCCAAAAGAAATCGTCTTTTGAATACTTGGTACTTTTTCTAAATAATCAATCAAAGTTTTGAATGCCCTATGATCCATCTCTTTTTACTTTATCTTTTCTTTTAATAGTTCTTGTATCAATTTTTCAAGCTTACCTTCATAAGCTAACTCACTTTTTATACTTTTTTCTTTACTATTAAAAACAGAACCAGTAACCATAGTCGCTTTACTTCCAAAAAGGTCTACTTCATTATTCAAATAATAGTTTATAACTATTTGATTGTTCCTCTGAAAATTAATCATTACATAAGGCGCATTTTCTGTTAATCCAAATCTTCTTGATCTAGATAGAATAAAGCTATACAATGATTGCCCAGCTCTTAGTTTTTCATCTAGCCCAATAGCTCTTAGTTCTTTAATTAACTTAAGGGTATCATTTTCTATTGTTTTATGTTCTTCAGAATAAATTTCGCTATAATAATGTTCAATATCATTCCAACTCTCTATAAATTCTCCTTTAATTCCTTCTCCATTTTCATAGTACTTTGCAAGATTATTTAACTCTATTTCTGGAAATTGCACTTTCATTTTTGAAGGCGTTAATTTATGACAAACCCAATGAGTGATGAAGTTTCCTGCCTCTTTAGTATCAATACCTGAGATTTCAAATAATGGACACTCATCCCATTCAAACGTATATTTTGGATTTTGTTGCACACCAGAAAGAGAGATGTTACAACTTCTGTCTTTATCCTTAAACAAAATATATGACTTAAACCAAAATTCATCTTCAATAACTATATTATTATACTCTATATTGAATAGCTGGGTATAGTGGTTGTTTAACTCGGATTGCAAAAGTTCTAATTGTTTTATCATTTATAGTCTATAATTACTGTTATACACGATTGTTTTTTCTTTTAATTTTTGAAATTCAGTACATTTTAAATGATGTTCTTTCATTAGATTCCCCTGAGAAAATTCCAGTACTTTAAAATCTGCATTTTCTACACCTGTATAATTATCATTAATTCTTAAAAAACCAGAAAAGAATTCACATTTTTTAGTTGTTGGGAATGCTTTACCCAAAACACTTTCTGGAATAAAAAGGTCTTTTGACTCTTTATCAATGCCTATATATCTATTAAGGGAGATAATATGCAACTCATTGTTTTTTAATACTTCAAATTCTGCAAAATAACCTCTCCATAATGATGTAATCATAAAAGGAGTTTTAGAGACTCTTTCAGGATATTTCTCAAAGTATTCAGCTAAGATATTATCCCATATCTGAATCTCATTTCCTTTATATCGTAATATGTCTCTTTTTTGAAGTGTCAACGTTTATAAATGATATATAATGATGAAATATAGCATATATATTCTAACAGTAAAGAAGTCTATTTTCTTTTTTAGTAACTTTTATGAGAAATAGTGTAACCATATGAGATACATATAAGTCTTACTACTGTAATGACCCATCAAGATGACCAAAAATATATAACAATGACCTTAGCAGGCGATATGAACGCCTTTGCTATATTGATAGATCGTTATAAAAACATGGTCTATACGCTCTGCTTGCGTATGATGAAAACAACAGAAGATGCAGAAGAGATCGCTCAGGATGTATTTTTAAAAGCGTTTCAAAAACTGAGTACGTTTAAAGGGACCTCAAAATTTAGTACTTGGATCTATAGTATTACGTATCATAGATGCCTGGATGCGCTTTCGCGAAAGCGTAAACAACCCACACATTATGCTGCCGAGATTAATGAGGAAATTACAGAAGAAAAAGTGAGTAGTATTCTAGAAGTGATCGAAGCCAAAGAATTGAGAGGACAATTAGAAGCTTGTATTCAGCAGTTAAAAGAAGAAGATACTTTTCTAGTAACTTTGTATTATCTGGAAGAACAATCCCTGGAAGAGATTGCCGCAGTAACCGGAATGACAAAAAATCATGTAAAAGTTAAAATATTCAGAGCAAGAAAGAAATTATATACAATTATGGTAAAACAATTACCACAAGAATTAGTAGCACGTTATGAAAGCAAATGAAGAAAAAATCATAGACGAGTTAACGTCTAAAGCCATAAAAAATGCAAATGTAAAAACACCTTCGGTTGATTTTACACAAACACTTATGGACAAAATTCAGGCTGTAGAAGCTACACAAAAAGTGATTGCTTATGAACCTTTGATTTCTAAAAAAATATGGATAGTAATTATTGCTGTTATTGGAAGTTTAATAGGATATGTAAGTATAAAAAATATAAGGCTTACTACAGTTTCTACTATGGCTCGAAAAGCGACTAGTAAATTACCATCTTGGGAGTTGCCAACGTATGAAATACCTAGTCTAGATATTGCTAATACAAGTCCTTTTGTATACGGAGCTATTGTATTGACGGGGTTTTTAGTGATCGAAATCTTGATCTTGAAACGGAAATATAAATGGTAGGAGAATTGTATTAATAGGACAGAAATTAAAAATAATATCCACAAAAAAAACGCCCACCCTTCCCCTTGGCAAGCACTTCCGTAAACTAATCGTAAAAATTAACTAACTTTTAATTTTCAGAAGTAAATGTCTATAAACTAGATGAGAGTAGATTACG
>CAYYSK010000165.1:0-8175 GCA_964474345.1 uncultured Flavobacteriaceae bacterium | reverse complement strand
AAGGTTCTGGTTTTGAAGGAATACGGTGAGTAGGTTGTCATCCTGCCACCCCGACCAAAAAAGCTTAAAATCATTTGATTTTAGGCTTTTTTATTGAGTACATGTATTGTTTACTCTACACGCATATAACTTTCTCCGTGAGAACGATTTCCATCTTCGTCTAATTGGATTTGTTGATAGCCTTTTTTTCCAATAATTAATTCAAATCGGAAAACCTGCGTTGTATCAACTACTTTCATCATAGGACCTGATGCATATTCTAAACGTTCTTCTAGCATACCATTTTTAATAGTATACGTACCATATCCAAACCATTCATTAGAATCAGAAGGGTCATTACGGGTCCACATGATTTTTCCTTTACTATACATTTTGACTTGTCTATATCCATTTTCATTTTCCATGATTTCAGATACGACGCCATTTTCATACATCTGCTGGTTTTGAAGTTCCCAGACACCTTCTAAGGTTATTTTTTCATTTATTGTATTTCTTCCATCACTCGATACAAGTGTAGCAACCATCAAATAACAACTAAAGATTAATAGAGCTTTCATTATTTTGGAGTTTTAGTGTGAGATTGATTTTGAATCAGAAAATAATACTATAAGATACAAAAAATGCATGAGAATTCCTTTGTTTCAAAGAGTTAAAGAATTTTACATTAGAGTTGTAGTGACTACTCTTATCAGTTATTAGATACTCCAAGTTTTTATGTAAACTAGAGTTCTGTTATTTTTTGTATGTATGTCTTCTTTTCCAAAAAGGATACTCACTCCATCGTGTTTCAGCCTTATAAAATAGGTTTTTGTGATATAGATATTGATCCCATATAGCATTAATTTGTGTAGTATATGTATTTTGAAATTGTAGCATTTTTAATGCATTTTGATTATGAATTATATCTGATTCTATAAGTAATTCTTTTAATTGCATAGCGCTTGCCATAGCATTAAGCATTCCTTGAGAAGATAAGGGGTCAAAACTAATTGCAGCATCTCCAAGAGCAGCCCATTGATGTCCTGTAACTTGTTCTAATCGTGTTGAGTTTGCAGAAACTGTCCCATGGAACTCTATATGATTTATGTTATCTCTTAATATGTGTTTAATCTCCGTGTTACTTTTGGAAAGCTCAAGAAAAGCATTTAAATCTTTAATAGCATTACGTTCAATCAAATCTGAATCTGTTTGAAAAGCGAGTACTCTTTTATTTTTAGGAATAACAGCGCTATACCACCAACCATTCTTAGTTGCAGATATAGTACTCATTTTATTTTCCAAAGTATTTGGTACTGTTGCCCAACAAGCAATCAGTTTATCAAAATGAATCCGTTTGATACCTACGTTTTTTGCAAAATGAGATTGACGTCCAGTAGCATCAATCACAAATGAGGCTTTGATATGTTGTTCTATATGGTCATTAGATCTAGTTGTTACCTGCCAAGCATTGTTTTCCCAAGTACTCTTGTATAATTTGGTTGGCCAAATACATTGAACACCTCTTTGTATAGCAGCAGTTCTTAAATACTGTTCAAAGGCTTTCCTATTCAAACTTTTACCTAATCCATCAGGATTTCTTAAATGGTCTACTACATATACTTGCTCACTCCCCCAATATGATTGCATCCCTAAATTTTGTAAATAGAGAGTTTCATCATTAGAACGATCCATTTCTTCTAACAAATCAAGTTCTTTTAATACACGTTGTGCAGCTGGTGCTAGAGATTCTCCAATACGTTCTTTGGGTTCACTTAATTTATCTATAATAACAACATTGTAGTTATCTGCCAATGAGATGGCAGCAATGCAACCTGCAATGCCACCACCTATAATAAGCACATCTGTTTCTGTTTTGATCAAAGGCTAGTACTCTTTTGGAATAAAACGCTGGAAACGCACCATCTTTTCAGGAACTCCAATCGATTTTCTTGGTTGTTTTTGATGTTGTGTTGTCTTCACCTGATCAGCTTTATGTGTTTTAGAAGCTAATAAATTTAATAGTCGCTGTACACTAGGCGTGATTTTATAGTCGTCAGTTAGTTCTGTTTCAATTAAAGATATCAATTGATCTTTAGCGCCTTCCATTAAGAATTGTTCGTTTAACAGCTTTTTATGAGATAAGTGCTTCACTGTTGTATCTAATAAATCTTTTTCTTTTCTACCCATACGTTTTTTACTACTCATGACTTTCTTTAAGTCTTTCATAGTAGCAGCGAGTAAAGTTGCTTGTTGTTTTTCATTAGGAATAATACCTACTTGCATTTCTGTTGGAAAGTTTGGATTATCAGTTATACCAGGCCTTGCTTGTACAACAGCCAATTTATCAAAGTACTTCACCATCTTATTAATTTGATTAGTTTGCGTTGGCGCTTCGCCATCCATTGGTAAATCATCTAACCAGAAATAGCGATACGCAAATGCTTCTCTACGAGTTTCTTCAGATAACTTTGGATCAATAGCTTCTTTATAACGTTTTTCGCTTAAGATGTTATTAGGAACTCTTGCTGGCCAGAATGTTGGTAAATATGGGTCATAAGAGGTAGTATATCCATCTCTACAACTGGCAGTGTCAGTTTGCCAAGGGATTGCCATCCAGCGTGTAATACCACCAGGAACTTGTCCACCTAACAATGGTCCAGCTGGCATTGTGATGACGTCACTATTCATAGTAGATCCATAATAATTCATGTCCGTCTTAGGTACTTTAGGCGCGTGCTTTAATCTAAATGGTTTGTTATACATTCCAGAAGAACGCATTGGCCAAGTCATCTCACAACCTGGATGAAACGCATCAGCCAAACAGAAATCCATGGCAGCTTTTGTAAGCATATCTGGTTGTTCTGAAACGGGTAATTGGTCAAGATCTGTAATAACAGCAGTGCTTATTTCTTCAAAATCAGCATCAAAATCACCAGTTACCCATTGGTCTAAAAAGGCTAACTGTAATTTGGATAAAGTGGAGTGTTGACGTACCGATCCATTTGTAGGAATTGCTACTGCGTCCCCATACATCCATGGCCATAATTGTGGTGCTTCTGCACCAGAAACATCATAACGACGAAAATTATTTGAAATGGTACGACGCATTTCATAATTAGCAGACGATGGATCTCCTAGTTTTTGTACCCATTCTGTTGAGGTATAATTAAATTGTCCCCCCCAACCAAAGGCAGCAGCAAATCCTGCATTTACCCATTGTAAGTTGGTCATACGTTCAAAAATCGGTAAAATATCTTTTGTAAATGATGGCCTTGCAGGACGCTCTAAAATTCCTGATTGCACTGCAATATCACGCATCAAATCCCACATTGTACGTGGTGATTTTTGTAATGGAGCATAATCTGGCGGCGCACACACTACCCAAGCAGGATCAACCGTAAGTCGGACTCCTTTATATTCTACATCGGCAGTAATAGGTCCATCAGATGTATCATCATACCATCCTTCATTATTAGCAAACGTAACAGCAATGTCTCCATTGATGTTTTCTGATTTTCCATGACCTCCTAACATAATCAAACGCCCTTTTTCATCTGTATGCATTTCGCCTAGATACACATCCTTTGATTGGAACTTTCCTTCAAATCGATGGCCTTTCGTAACATTTGGTTTTGAGACACTTTGAGCGCCTCCATCTATCAATAAGGAGTTTCTGTCTTTTACATCAATATTTCGCAAAAGCGAAGGTGGAATAGTTGGATCACTTGCATCTGGAATGTCAAGTGCAATTTGAAATTGATACCAAGATGCTTTTTGATTGGCAAGATGTGCATGCCATGTAATCTTAGTGTCTTTATCAAGTGTTAATTCTTTGATGGCTTTTCCTGCTGCATTAAATCCGTAGATTCTAAATTGTGCTGCCTGACGTTTTAAAGCACCCGTTTTATCTCTATAGGCATATAGACTTTCTTTTACTTCGGGTACATCTACAAGAGGTCCTAAAAAATATTCATCTTCACTATTACCAACACGTGTAATTCCAATAGGAGGGTAGATACCAGCTCTTACAATACAATCATCGTTTTTATCTGTATTTTCTTGAAAAAACGGACAACGTTGTTTAGGTTCTTGTAATTGTTGACCATTGGCTTGATGACGGGTATTTGCACTTGCTTCATACACAGTTTTACGTACTTCTGCGATAGATCCTAACGGTTTATGAGCGGCTAGCGTTCGCCAGATATTAAAAGATAAATTAGACCCAAATTCTGCTTGTCCAATGGCCGTAATATCCTGTTGCGGAATATGTAATTCTGCAATACAGATATACGGACTTTCCTTGGTACTCCATACCATCTGTGCATCATCCAATGGCATAGTCTTTTCATTAGTACGTAATTGAATCTCAAAACGAAACTTAGCGCCTCCATTTCGAAGGCGTTTTTCTAAATCTAACTTTAAATAATTAGTATCGTCAAAAGGAGCTCCCTTGTAGGTGTCCTCGGGAACCAAACGGTATTTTACTTCTTGATTTTTTCCTAGTTTAAAAGGTAAGATGGCCCAATAATCAGCACTTAGACAACTACCTTCTTCTTTTGCCATCGCAGCTAGAATACGACCTAATTCTGGATGTTTATCGATATAGGAGTCATAATCTTTATCAATAACACCAGCTGTTGTAAATGCACACATTTGTTGTGCATCCTTAGCAAAAAAACGATCGATGTTTTGAAAAATAAAATCAGCAGTATCGCCTTCACCAAATAGATTTCTTCCTTTTACATCAAATAATTTTAATCCTACTCCCAATGTCGAATGTAAATCGGCAGAAGTTGGTGCCGTATCACTTGAAAAACGCATCATACATTCGTACGAATCACCTGCAAAGATGCCTATTTTGAATTCTTTCGGAATATCTTTATTGATTACAAAGTTACCGTATGCAATACCATGTTGTTTTCTAAAAACAGCTCTCTCAGCAGGCTTCTGACCTTTTTCAATACGTGTCTTTTGACCCATTTCTACAAACATCTCTTTGAGACGTTGTGTCACTACTTTTAAAGACCCATCGCTATCCCAACATTTGATGTCGTTAGCCGTTGGTTTTTCTTCATTTTTGGGTTTGGAGGATTTTTTACTCATGAGTTTTTGATTAAAGTTTTGAAATTTAAATTTCAAGGAATCCCGTAAAGTATAGATAGGTGGAAAAAAGGGTTTTAAAAATCAGGTAGAAATACGGGGGTATATACCAAAATAACATGTCAAATCTTTTAAAGATCTATACACTAAATAGATTTGCTGTTAGTACTGTTTTTTTCCTGTAAGAATTAAGGTTGTAATTTTTTGTTTTCCTATATCTTTGCGTTTTTAAAAACAAGAATTTATGCCTTTACAGCAAACGCTCACAGCACACGTTAAAAAAGCCATTCATACCTTATATCAAGCAGATCTTGCTAGTGTAGAATTCCAGGCAACTCGTAAAGAGTTTGAAGGAGATATCACGGTGGTTGTTTTTCCGATGTTACGCGTTGTAAAAGGCAATCCTGTACAGATTGGTACCCAAATAGGGGAGTACCTCGTTAAGGAAGTGGCTGAAGTAACCGCTTTTAATGTGGTAAAAGGATTTTTAAATCTTGTGATTGCAGATAGGTATTATCTAGATTTCTTTAAAGGAATTCAAGCAGATGCACAGTTTGGATTCAAAGCTCCAGAAGGTAAGGCTGTGATGGTAGAATACTCTTCTCCTAACACAAATAAACCTTTACACTTAGGGCATATTCGTAATAATTTGTTGGGGTACGCTGTCGCGAAAATTATCGAAGCCTCTGGAAAGAAGGTCTACAAGACTCAGATTATAAACGATCGCGGTATTCATATCTGTAAATCCATGCTAGCTTGGCAACGCTATGGAAATAATGAAACACCTAAAAGTACAGGACTGAAAGGCGATAAACTGGTAGGTAATTATTATGTACGCTTTGATAAAGAATACAAAGTAGAAATAAAAGAATTGGTTGCTTCTGGAAAAACAGAAGAACAAGCCAAAAAAGAAGCCCCTATTTTAATAGCTGCACAAAATATGCTCCGCAAATGGGAAGCGGGAGATGAAGAGATAGTGGATTTATGGAAAACCATGAATCAATGGGTGTATGATGGATTTGCGGTTACATACAAAAATTTAGGAGTAGACTTTGATAGTTTATACTATGAAAGCAATACCTATTTATTAGGAAAAGACAATATAGATGAAGGGTTAGAAAAAGGGGTTTTCTTTAAGAAAGAAGATGGTTCTGTGTGGTGTGACTTAACCGATGAAGGACTAGACGAGAAACTAGTGCTACGCTCTGATGGAACAGCGGTATACATGACGCAAGATATTGGTACAGCTATCCAACGTATAAAAGACAACCCAGATGTAGGAGGAATGATCTATACTGTAGGAAATGAGCAAGATTATCACTTTAAGGTACTCTTTTTAATCCTAAAAAAATTAGGCTATGATTGGGCAGAAAACCTATTTCATTTAAGTTATGGAATGGTAGATCTCCCTTCTGGAAAAATGAAATCTCGTGAAGGAACCGTTGTAGATGCCGATGATTTGATTACTGAAATGGCAAATACAGCAGAGTCACTTTCTAAAGAATTAGGAAAATTAGATGGCTATTCTGAAGAACAAAAGCAAGAACTTTATAAAATAATTGGTCTTGGAGCACTTAAGTATTATATATTAAAGGTAGATCCTCAAAAACGTATTCTATTTAATCCAGAAGAATCAGTAGAATTTCAAGGAAATACAGGACCATTTATTCAGTATACGTATGCACGTATTCAAGCAATACTTCGCAAAGCAAAAGAATTAAGAGTAGATACATCTGCTATTTCGTTAGAAGAGTTACACTTGAAAGAAAAAGAACTTTTAAAATGGATACAAGAATATCCTGTAACTATAGAACTTGCAGCAAAAAATCATAGTCCCGCTTTAATTGCTAATTATACGTATGATCTTGCTAAAGGGTTTAATTCTTTCTTCCAGAATGTTACCATATTAGGAACAGACAATGAAGAAGAAAAAGCATTTCGTGTTGCGTTGAGTGGTAAAGTAGCGCAGGTTATTAAAAGTGCTTTTGGATTATTAGGAATTGATGTTCCTGAAAGAATGTAATATATGTTTATACGCTTTCGCGAAAGCGTATATCAAAACTTCATAAAAGGCAAATCTTCATGTAAAATACATGAGGCTTTTTTGCTAACTTAAAGGATACGTTGTTAGCAAAAATGTTTATTCGATATCTTCATTATTTATAGTATATTCATAATTATAAATGTCTTCCGATGGCTGATTGAATATCCAAAATTCATCCACATTGTAAATGTTTTTGCCTTCAGTATTTTCCTTAAATACTTTTAGAATTTCATCGGATTGATTTTGAATATATATTGAATCAAATTGAATTAAATTCGGTGTCAAAAATCCACCAGTTGAGGAAAAATCATCTTGAAATAACATAGTTTGGTTTGATTCTAATTGTAGAGAATCATTTGGCTCAGAAGTTCTGAAAAATGTTAAAGACAAATTTTGTGACGTATTATTTTTAATGTTTGCGTCCATCATTGATGATTTATCACAACTTGCAAATAATGAAACTATTAATGCTGATAAGATTATTTTTTTCATACTATTTTTTTATTCGTTTTTTTAAATTGCTCTACTAATAGTATAACAATTGAAAAGTAAAAATCCCTAAAAAAATTATTTTACAATTCATTGTTAAAACTTCAAACTAGCCCTGCGGACATTGGAATCGGTTAAAACTTGTTTTAAGCAATGTAAATTGCAAATAAAAGAGGCAAGAGTAATATAGTGTATTGCAAACGCAACCAAAAGAAGCATCCACCATTTAAGATTCATTATATAACATTCGACTTTCTAGGGTTTACATTTAAACCACGAATGGTAAAGGGTTACTACGAGAACTTTCATTTGGGCTTTACGCCCGCCATTAGTCGGCAGAGTCAGAAACGAATCAATCAAACTTTGTTTAAGATGAAACTACATCGTATGGTTCATTTACGCCTGTCCGATTTGGCAATCATTATAGCAGCTAAAGTACGAGGTTGGATTCATTATAATGACAAGATTCGTATGAGCGAACTACATTATGTATTCCGTTTCTTGAATATGCGATTAGCAAAATGGGTTCGTAATAAATATCGGAGATTTAGGCGTAAACATTG
>CAYYSK010000164.1:0-8189 GCA_964474345.1 uncultured Flavobacteriaceae bacterium | reverse complement strand
CTTTTTTATAAGAAATACCCAAGCCCCTCTAAGACTATTAAAAGTTGCTTAAAAATGATGTAGGATGCTTTATAACGATAACCTATAAACTAAATTATAAAAAAATCTTATACTTTATTTTAATTGCGAACTTGTATGTTCCCATTACCATATACGATATGTAATGATTCTATTGGTGAATCGCTATTTGTTTTCTTTTGAGAAACAGATTCTGTTCCATTATTATTGTTAAATTTCATTTTATACGAAGTGATTTCTCCTTTGTTATTACGTTTTATTTTTGTTAGGGAAAATGTAATTCCCTGAGATTTCAATTCAGAAGTGATAGATTTTATTTGATCATCAGTAGTATCTTTTGTAATGATTATATTTTCAGAATTACTATGATTCCATTGATCAGAATGTTGCGTTCTCATTTCAGCTAGATGTTCTTTCACTTCTTCTCGTTGAGCTTCCATTTCTTCTTTACGTTCTTGCATATGTTCTTTCATCTCTTCTCGTTGAGCTTTCATTTCCTCTTTGCGTTCTTGCATGCGCTCTTTCATTTCTTCTTGTCGAGCTTCCATTTCTTCTTTACGCTCCAGAATATGCTCTTTCATCTCTTCTCTTCGAACTTCCATTTCTACTCTGCTTTTGGCTAATTGCTTTTCTCTTTCAGCCATACGTTTTTCTAATTCTCTTCTTCGCTTTTCTGATTGTTTCCCTTCATTATTCTGGATAGAACGTAATTCTGCTCTATATTTTTTTAATTCTTCTCTTCTGGCTTCTAGTTCGTTACGTAGTTCTATACGACGTTCTTTCATTTCTTTATTAATCTCTCTCCTGGAGGAAGCATTTCCGATACCAGTCGATCCATCTTTGTTTTGAAAGATGAATATGTCAGAAATAGGTAAATCACCATTTGTATTATAATTTCCAGTATTGTTATTGCTTGTTGTATACTTAATATTAATACCAATAATCTCATTTTTAGTATTACGAGTGACACTATAATTAAAATCTACTTGATGTTCTTTTTTGAGTTCTTTTTTAATTTTTTTTAGCTCTTGATCAGATGTATTCTTTGAGATTTTGATTTTAAACTCTGTAGCTGTTGTAGGTTTTTCTTTATTAATTTCTTCTAATTCTTTATCTGATGCATTTTTTGAGTTGTCATTCAGAATTTTTGACATCGTTTGAGTTTCTTCTTTATGAGTTATCGTTGCATCTTCTAGTTGATCTTGTTCAGATACAGAAGGTGTTCCGTGTTTGGATGTTAATCCATTTGGAGTTGATATGTGTTCTACATTTTCTGCTAATAGTTTTATAATGATAGCTGGTCCTTTTTCATAGTATATAGAAGTGCCTTTTTTGAGATTTTGCTCATTATATTTGAAAATATTGTCACCTCCATTTTCTTTGCCCTTAAAAACAGTGCGTAACGAATAATGCGTTAATATGCCTTTCTTATTACGTTTTATATCATTTATTGTGATAGTAGCATCTTGATAATGTTGCTCAAAAAAGTTTTCTATAAAGCGAAGTTCAGTATCTGAAGTTTTGTTGTTAATTATAAATACACGTTGCTGTTTTACCGGATGATTATTGTATGCTACTGCTACTTCATCATTTTCTATAGGTGTATTAAAAGTTATGGTTTCGTTTTTTGATTCTGTATCAAGGGTTGATACAGAAGAGAGATGATTTACATGTTCATTAGGTACTTCTCTATATTCTATAACTTCTTTTATATTAAAAGAGTACATGAAGATAGCTAGAGCAGGCAGAACTAAACCTAACTTCCATAAATTGCGTCTGTTTGACGTTTGTTTGTTTAACATAACGATTCGTTTTTTGATTAATGAATGATAAAAATTATTAGTAAGTGCTGGTTGTACTACGATTGATGAGACCTTAACCAGTGTGCGTTGATAGTCTAATGAAGATGAAACACGTTGTATAGCTCCATTATCTGCAATAAATTCTAAATTTTGTTCTAAACTTTTTTTATAAAACCAAGCAAAAGGATTAAACCATTGTATCGCAAGGACACATTGTGTAAGTAATACATCAAATGTATGCCATTGACTTACATGGATTTTTTCGTGTGCAAGAATCATTTCTAATTCTTCAGAACTATGTGATCCAGGATTGTAACAAATGGTTTTGAAGAATGAGAAAGGAGTAATTGCCTTATCTGTAATTTCTACATATGTATATCCATCTTTATATTTTTTTGGATAGTTATTAATGAGTCGATTTAAGGATATAAGTTGTATAATAAGCCGAATAAACATAATAAAGGCCCCTAAAGTATAAAGTAGTAAAGAAACTTGCCACCAGTCAATAGCTATGGTTTCTTGTTGAGGCAAGACCTCTATAGTTGTAGGAGTAAAGATAGTATCTGTACCTACCATTGTATTTATACTAGGTAATTCTTTATAAATAGTCTTTGTGTACTCTAAAAAAGGTAATATTAATGCTGCTATAATCCCTGATAATAAATAATGTCTATTAGCAGTAAAAAAAGTATCTTTTTGTAAGACTACACGATAGATGATATAAAATATTGACAGTATAGTTATACTTTTTGCGATGTAAATGAATGTTTCCATACGTTTTCAATTTTTCTTGAATTCAGAAATATTTTTGTATACCTATTTTTATTTATTCTTATTTTCTATGATTGCTAAAATTTCTCTTAGCTCAGATGCAGATATCTTCTCTTCTTTAGCAAAAAATGAAACCACTTCTTTATACGAATTATCAAAGAACTTTTGTGTAGCGGTTTGCATAAATTGTTTACGGTATGCTTCTATGGTGATAACTGGATAATATTGATGTGTTTTTCCAAAAGCAGTATGGGCTACATATCCTTTATCTTCTAAATTACGTATGATTGTAGATACTGTATTGTAATGATTTCCTTCGGGCAATTCTGCTATGACTTCTTTTACAAATGCTTTTTGTAATTGCCATAAAGCATGCATGATTTCTTCTTCTTTATTTGTTAATTTTTCCATAGTTCAAAATTCATTTATATAGTATCTGTATGCCTCTTACTAATTAAGGGAATTAATTGATAATTCAAATTTATAACGATTTTTTTAGTTAAACAACTATTTTTATAGTTATGTAACTATTTTTGTAGTTTTTTATTGTGTATACGCTTTCGCGAAAGCATAAAAATGTATGATTAAGGCATAAAAAAACTCCATTGATAACAATGGAGTTTTTTTATGTACATAAGTTTATTTATTCTGTATGTTCATATATATCGTTATATAACGGTTTGTATTTTTCTTTAATTATTTTACGTTTCATTTTCATAGTAGGAGTGAGGTGTCCACCTTCTACAGACCAAGCATCAGGGGTTAAACGAAATTGTTTTACTTTTTCCCATTTTGCAAATGTTTCATTAGCTTCATCAACTTCTTTTTGATAACGTTTTAAAACGCGTTCATTTGAGATAAGTTCTTCATGATTTGTATAAGAAATTCCTTTTTTCTTAGCCCATTCTGTCAAGAAGTCAAAATTAGGTTGCACTAAGGCTGCTGGCATTTTTTCTCCATCACCTACAACCATAATTTGCTCTATAAATAATGATTGTTTAAATCTATTTTCTAAAAGTTGTGGTGCCACATATTTTCCACCAGATGTTTTAAACATCTCTTTTTTACGATCTGTAATTCTTAAGAATCCATCATCATCTATTTCTCCAATATCTCCTGTATGGAAATATCCATTTTTAATAACTTCATCTGTTTTTGCTTGATCCTTATAATATCCCATCATAACGTTAGGACCTTGTACAAGAATTTCTCCATCTTCTGCAATTTTGACATCAACTCCAGGAAGTAACTTTCCAACAGTTCCTACTTTAAAACCTCCATCTCTCATATCATTTACAGAACACACGGGAGATGTTTCTGTAAGCCCATATCCTTCCATAATTCCCATTTCCGCAGCATTAAAAATACGAGCAAGTCTAGGTTGTAAAGCAGCACTACCAGAAGCAATAAGCTGTAAGTTTCCTCCTAATCCTTCTTTCCATTTTGAGAAGATGAGTTTACGAGCTAGTCCTAATTTTTTTTCATACCACCAACCGTTTTGACCATAAGGTTTGTATTGTAAACCTAAATCTACAGCCCAGAAGAACAATTTTTTCTTAATACCAGATAAGTCGGCTCCTTTGGCTATAATTTTATCATATACTTTTTCTAATAGTCTAGGTACTGCAGTCATCACTATAGGCTTTACTTCCTTGAGATTATCGCTTATTGTCTCTAGAGATTCTGCAAAATATATAGATACCCCCATATATTGATATAAATACATCAACATACGCTCATATATATGACATACAGGAAGAAAACTTAAGGCTCTTACATTAGAAGGAGGAATAGGTAATCTATACGAACTTGCTAGTGCATTACTCACAATGTTCTGATGTGATAACATGACTCCTTTAGGTCTACCAGTTGTTCCTGAAGTATAGATAAGTGTTGCAAGATCTTCTGTTTTTACAGCATCTTTTAATTTTTCAACTTCATTTTGATTACTTTCGTCGGCACCTAATTCAAGAACAGCAGACCAATTATCACAACTTCCTAGTTCATCAAAAGAGTATACTCCTTTTAATGATGGTACTTGATCCATAATAGCTTCTACTTTTCCGTGTACTTCAGAACAGGATACAAAACAATACTTAGATTCAGAATGGTTTAATACATACTGATAATCTTCCATAGAGATAGTAGGGTAGATAGGTACGTTTTGAGCTCCTAATTGGAGGATTCCAATATCACAGATATTCCATTCTGTTCTATTAGTCATTGATATGATTGCAATTTTATCATTAGGTTTTATACCTAATCGTAACAAGCCACGGCTTATTGCATTTGCTTTATCTATATATTCTTGAGTTGAAGTCTTTTCCCATACACCATTCTTCTTTGTGCAAAGAGCATCGGGAAGATTGTTTTTTTTTAATTGGTAATAAGGGAAATCAAAAAGTCTCGTAATTTCCATGTACTATATATTTATCATGCAAAATATGAAAAAATGATGGTATTATGAGATATTCTGTTAAAATCAAGTGGGATATTTTTCACAAAGACATGTCAATAATAGAAAGTGTTTCTATTTAACTTAACGACAGTAATATAGAAATGAAATCTTTTTTAATTATATAAAATGTTATTTATTCTTTTATAATTCTTACTGTTTGAATAGAATTTTCAGTAGCAATTTTTACAAAATAAATGCCTTTAGCATAATTGCTATAATCTAATTGTGCATTTCCAGAATGGGTAGTTTCCTCTGTCATATGTTGCCCTTGAATATTATAGATCGTAGTTGTATAATCTCCTTGTGGTGCTTGTATAGTTAAAAAATCTTTTACTGGATTAGGAAAAAATGTAAATCCTTCAAGTGAATCTTCTCCTACGGATAATGATTCATCATTTACTACTAAAAACTCTAAATCGTCAAAATAGAATCCATCTTGTCTTACTTGATCATCAGATACTAGTTGAAATCTAGCTAATACCTCTTCTCCTAAATAATCAGAAAGAGAGATTTCTTCTAGGATAAATCCAGATTGAGTTCCATCATATAACGGCTCTCCTGCCGGTTGAATATTTGTTCCTTCTGTAGTAAAATTACCACACTGAGGAATCCAAGTGTTTCCATTATCTGTTGATATTTCAAATTGTACATAATCCCAAGCATCTTCTATTTCCCAAGAAGCATAAAACGATACAGAAGCAGATAATGCATTTGTTAAATCAATAGGAGTATTGATTACAATAGAAGAATTCTCATTATTTGAGTAATTCTCTTCTGGAGAATCTGTAATCGATGTGGGTGCAGATTCAAAAATAACATTTGTTACTCCCCAATCATTATTTTCAAAGTTTACGGTAGAACTATTTCCATTATCAAAGAAAACTTGCTCTGCTTCTCCAAATATTTTTGAGACTGTAATAGAAGTATCAAATGAACCATTATTAACAACTAGCTCATAAATTACATCATCTCCAGCAACTACTGATGAAGAAAGTGTATAATCTATAGAGCCATTTTGATCTTCTAAAGTTGCAAGATTTGAAAAATCCACTGGAGCTCCTACATCTGTAATATTACTAGAAATGGGATTAACACTTACAGTAAAATTACCTGAACCGTTAATACCTAAACGCCTAAGATTAAAAGCCGCATTTGATATGCTATTATCTATAAATAATGGAGATCTGTCTGTTAATGTACCAAAATTATTGGTCATTTTTGCAGCCGTAAGGTTAAGGAACATCATTTCTCTAGCAATGTCTTCAATTTGATTTGAAGGAGGGTAAAATGAGTTATTTACCTCAGGAGTAAAAGCAAATATTTTATCATGTGTCCCAACGGTACCATACATAAAGTCATCGCTATCTCCAGAAAAAGGAGAATCTCTTAAAGAGTTATAACCATTTTGAGAAGTTAATTCATCACCAATACCTATATATAATGCATCATCAGCTGTAGCTACATCTGCATATCCAAATGGATGATATAGTAATCTCCCAAATGAGTGATTGTTTAATGCTATGACAAAATCGTGTTGCTCTACAAACCATTTGATGGCTTGATTTTCTATTTCAGAAAAAGCACTTGGTCCATGGAATACTTCAGAATTAGGATTTGCAGAAGCTCCTGCCCCTCCCCAAGATCCATTATTAGGATCGCCATTAATATGGTAATCATAGTTACGGTTATTATCTACACCATTTCCACCTTTTCTATTTTTACGCCAAAAACCTTGACCTGTATTTGGATCTAATACTTGATTATATAAATATCCATCTGGATTTACTACAGGAACAAAATAAAGTTCTGTATTATTCACAATACTTTGAACTTCAGGATCAGTATCATAATTCTCTAAGAGATACCACATATAAAAAATAAGTTCTGATAAAGTGGCAAATTCACGTGCATGATGAATACTTGTATATAGTATTTGTGCTTCACCTTCATTGGAATCATTTGGGTTGTCACTTATTTTAACCCATTCAATTCTATTTCCTCCAATAGATGGAGTCACAGAGTTATCTGGTTGTCCTTCTGTTAAGAAATCACTGATACCTTCTCTTTCAGTAATTAAATTTGGGAATAAATCGTGCATTTGATCAAGTTCATCTAAGAATTCTTGATACGTCATATAACCACCTAAAGACCCTAAATTAAAATTATCTGGAGTAGGGTAGGCAGCTCCAGAACCAGAATCGTTACAAGTAGCATTTCTCTGTGTATAAGAAATGTTTTGTCTGTTTTGTTCTAGATTATGAGCTCTCATATCCTCAATGAGAACATCTACTTGAAAACCATTAATACGGGCACGTTCTAATTCTGATACAGAAAAATCAGAAATGATAAAGTGATCTTTTTTCTTAATCCCATGATCTGCAGGGATATCAAGTTGTTGCAATCTATAAAGATCACTTTCTTGATTAAAAGAGATTTTAGCACGTTGATAAACCTCTAATCGATTTTGAGCTTGTACTGCAAAAAATGATACTAATAATAGTAAACTGGTAATCTTTCTCATTGATTTAGGGAATTTAATGGGAACTCATAATATATAACAATTAGTAAGTAGATATTCCTACCTAAAAATTTCATTATTTTACTTACTTGTTTGAATCCACTTACGTGCATTCTCAAATGCTTCTATCCAAGGAGAAACTTCATCTTGCCTTCCATCTAGGTAATATGCCCAATTCCATTGAAATATAGAACGTTCAATATGTGGCATAGTAACTAAATGACGCCCACTTTTGTCACAAAGCATTGCTGCTTCATAATCTGATCCATTAGGATTAGCAGGATATCCACTATATTCATATTTAGCAATAATATTATACATGTGCTCAGGCATTGGAAGATTAAACTTTCCTTCTCCGTGACTTATCCAAACACCTAAAGTTGTTCCAGCAAGATTGTGTAACATAACACTGTTATTGTTACCAATAGTTACACTTGTAAAATTACTTTCGTGTTTACCAGAATCATTATGCTTCATTTTTGATAAGTGTTCATGATCTGGATTAATAAGATCTAATTCTAGGAAAAGTTGACATCCGTTACAAATACCAATAGATAAGGTGTCAGGTCTAGCAAAGAAGTTTTTTAAAGCTTTATTTGCTTTTTCATTATATAGAAAAGCT
>CAYYSK010000163.1:0-8198 GCA_964474345.1 uncultured Flavobacteriaceae bacterium | reverse complement strand
TGTAAATCCCATAATGGCACTTACATCCATGCCATTACTTGTAATTCTGGGGTTTTTAATAAGGGCGTAATAACCTCTAAAAATAAGAGCAAATGCATCTAGTAGAAAGAGTCTTTTTTGAGTATTTTCTTCAGTATTGGTCACTTGGAAAGAGTTTTATACGCTTTCGCGAAAGCGTAATTATGCTAAAACTCAAATGTAAGAAGATGACAGCAGAAATTATAGGGGTGTTGATAAGTAGTTGAAGTATTTGTATAGCTTTATGGTTTATTTTCTACAAAATGTTTAAAATTTTCCATCCATTTGTAAGCTTGTTTTCTAAACATAGAAGGAAATAAAATGGCCATTAGTTTTGGTAGCACCCAATTTATACGTGTGTATTCCCCTTCGGTTTTGTATTCTGTTTGATCGTCATTTATGGAAATAAAAGATGTTTTTAAAGTATTGTCCATATGTTTGTGATGATAATGTGCTTCAAACGAGTGGGGGAGTTGATTGTCTACAATTGTTTCTACCAACTCCATTTCTCGTTTTCCTTGTGCCAAATGTATTTTAGAAATAGCTCCATTCTCTCCTTCAGTACCACTTATAAGCTCCTTTTTTTTGAATCCGTCCTGCCATTCTTTTAGATTTTTTTTATCAGCAAAAAGAACTGCTACTTCCGTATAGGGTTTGTCTATGATAATAGTGCCTCCGAATTTCATAAAATGTTGTGTTAAGGATGTTATAAGTTACTTAATTTGAAAACATCTGCCATCTTAATCCTTCGATAATTATATGTAGAATTAATACTTCTATGCTAAGGATTAAACCCGAATTATGCATTAGAACTTCGTGATGAAGATTGGATGTGCCATAAAATATAGCATTTTATGAGTTTTAGCATAGCACCGCTACGATTAAACTCAAAAATGTAGTGCAACGATATATTTTGCAGTACATTCAAGCTGTGATAGATTTTCTATTGCATAATCTGAGTTTAATTACAATCAGAAGAATGTTTTTTGCTTTAGATTACTGTTATTATAAGAAATTCTGTAAAAATTAGTATTTATAAAACTCATTTTAAGATTGCTATTAATGGATTTACTGAAATTATTAGTATTGAAAAATAATCTACATTAAAATTTGCCACACAGGATTTTGGAGAATGCTTTTATGGGTGAAATATCTATCCATAATAGTATATGTGATTTGTAAATCTAGTTATGAAATGAAATTAAAATATTGCAATCTTTGATTTTTTTGGAAAAAAGAAATAAATGTTGTCGATGAAAGTTATATAAATAAAGAAAGCCAAGCAAGATGCTTGGCTTTCACCCCAAATCATAATTGATTATTTAAAAGTCAATTACAACAGTCTTAAATATTTTTTGCTCTAAGGCGTTTGCAAATATAATAGATTTTTATAAAATACTCAGTATTAGAGGCTATTTATCTTAAATTACGTGTTATTTATAATATAACGACGGTTTTTCAGCAATAGTATTTAGAGAAATTTATTTTTTACTTGTGAAACTTTATTTTTCTGATAAACAGCAGATTATGTTTTTTTCTTAAAATGTACCTTCTGAAAAATAAATTCCCATTATCTGAGTGTAAAAATATGTCAAAAAAATTAAATATATAATGTAAATACCATTGTTTTTTAACTTAAATGTATAATTATAATGTATAAATTACGTTTTATATGTATCTATTATTTTAAATTTTATCTTAATAAGAGAATTTACTGAAATAAATACGTTATTGCCAAAATAGTTTCCCATAATCCATGAAAGATCTAATACTTTTTTATAGTAAATCCAAATATGGAATCTATAGAAGTAAATTCAAGTTGTAATAGATTTTCTAATGCATAATTCGAGTTAAATGGATCGCATAATGAGCGTGTAATAAGATGTACAAATCTATACGTCTAGCAAAAAGTAGGGAGTATGTTAATTACTTTACTTTTTTAGTGTAATAATCTGAGACAATAGCTTCTGGTTTTCCATCTTGATACTTCATCATGTTAAAACCTTCATGTATAGCATAACTTCCTGTTTCTCCTTGTTTGTTCATAGCAATATAGGCTACTTGAAAGTTTTTGTAACGATCTCCTTTTTTTACAATACGATGAATGGCTTCTTCACAAGCCTTTTGTGGGGACATACCATTGCGCATTAATTCGACAACAAGAAAACTACCTACTGTTTTCAAAACTTCTTCACCCATTCCTGTAGCTACAGCTGCCCCTACTTCATTATCTAGAAAAAGTCCTGAACCTATAATAGGAGAATCTCCTACACGTCCTTTCATTTTGTAACCTAATCCAGAAGTAGTACATACACCTGAAATTTGGCCAGAAGTATCCATAGCTAACATGCCTATGGTATCATGGTTTTCTACATTAATAGTAGGCTGATAATTACTTGTCTTTAGCCATTCTTTCCATGCTTTTTCTGATGCAGGAGTTAATAATTTTTGCTTTTTAAATCCTTGAGTATACGCAAACTCTTCTGCACCTTTACTTGCCATGATTACATGAGGTGTTTCTTCCATAACTTTACGAGCTAGAGCAGCTACATGTACAATGTTTTCTACCGCGAGTACAGCCCCATAATCCCCTTCAGGAGACATTACACATGCGTCAAGAGTTACATTTCCTTCACGATCTGGTGTAGCTCCTATACCTACTGTAGTATTCTCTTCATTTGCTTCCTCTACAGCAACACCAGCAATAATAGCATCAAGAGAAGATTTGCCTTGAGCTAGTAATTCTCCAGAAGCTGTATTTGCGCTCTCAGTATTCCAAGTACTTATAGAGATATAAGAAAGTTTTGATATTGATTCGACTGTAGAAGCTGCGATGTCTTTTTCTTCAGAGCTAACTTCTTTACATCTTATTGCAGATACACCAGCAGCAATCCCTGCTCCTGTAAGAGCTGTGTTTTGTATAAATTTTCTTCTATTCATTTTTGATTTTTTGCTTTCGCGAAAGCGTATAATGTATATTTAGAACCTTGTATCAAGGTACTACTTTATTCTTTTCACTTTACGGCAATCTCATCTACAAATACCCAACTGCGTCCTTTATAAGGATGTCCTTTGTGCCAAGTAGGTACAGGTCCAAGTGTTTTTGCTACAAGCTTTACATATCGTATGCCAGAACGTTTTCCTTCTCCTTTAATTGTTTTGATTTCTACTCGATCTGTTGCTTTAGGCGTAGTTATCGTTTGTTTTTTATAAGACTGGAAGTTTTTACCATCAGAAGAAATTAGTAATTGAACTTCTGTTGGAAAGAAAATCCAACTTCCTTGATCTTCTAGAAAGTTTGTTTCTATAGATGAAATGTCTTGTTGTTTCCCCAAATCTACAGTAGCAATTACATCACGATCATGATACCCTTGCCAAGTACCTGTTCTAAAATTTGCAGTGCCACGTATGCCATCAATAAGAGCATCATTTCCTCCAGCATTATAAGCATTTGCATATTCAGCATCTAATTGTATAGATAAGTTTTCGTCTATTTTATAAAACTCAGTTTTTATGGTGACACTTTTTTGCTTTCCTTTTTCTGAATAGGTATGTAATGTAGTGGGTTCTGTAATAATGATTGTATCTGTGTATTTTTGAAACTCTTCGCCAGTTGTACTATAAAAAATAGTGGTTTCCGGATCCCCTGTGCCTAATACGATATCTGTTTGTTTTTTAAAGGCAATATCTCCTTTTGCTATAAAAGGAACAGGAACAATTAACTCTTCATTAATTTCGGTACTTGGAATATGGGCATTGTCAGTTGCCCAAGTTGATGGAGTGTCTGTCATTTCAAAAACAAGAGATCCGCCTTGTGTTATATGATCGTGATTGATATATGAATACGGATATGATTCCCCATTTAATGTTGCAGAAGAGATATAGATATTTTTATCAGAGAGATTATTTGCTTGTACAGTAAATGTATTCCCGTTTTCAAGATTTACTGAAGCTTTATCAAATAAAGGTGCTCCAATAATATATTGATTACTGCCAGGAGTTACAGAGTAAAACCCCATACTACTTAATACATACCAAGCACTCATTTGTCCACAATCCTCATTTCCAGAAACCCCATCTGGTTCATTTTTGTATAGTGTAGTTAAAATCTCACGAACTTTCTCTTGTGTTTTATGTGGTTTGTTTATGAAATTATATAAATAAGCCATATGATGACTAGGTTCATTCCCGTGAGCATACTGCCCGATAAGCCCTGTTATATCTGCTTGATGGCGTCCTGAAGTTTGTGACTCTGCAGTAAAGAGTTCGTCTAATTGAGCTTCCAATACTTTTTTTCCTCCAATTAAGCTTGTGAATCCTGTAATGTCTTGAGGAACATAAAAACTATATTGCCAGGCATTTGCTTCTGTATAATTAAAGTTTACCTCAAAAGGGTCAAAAGGAGAAAACCAAGTATTACGTACTCTTCCACGCATAAATTTACTGCTAGGGTCAAAAGTGTTTTTATAATACTGAGCTCTTTCTATAAAGGTGTTATAAGTCGTCATATCTCCTTTAGATTTTGCCATTTGAGCAATAGTCCAATCATCATACGCATATTCTAATGTTTTTGATACAGATTCAGATTCTTCTTCTACAGGAATGTATCCAAATTCTTTGTACGCTTCTAATCCCAAGTGATTTCTAGTAGCACTATGTAACATAGCTTCTAATGCCTTATCGGTATCATAACCACGTATGCCTTTCATATACGCATCTGCAATAACAGGAACTCCGTGATATCCTATCATACATCCTGTATAATTTGCAGAGAGATCCCAAATAGGTAAAATCCCTCCTTCATCATATTTTGAGAGAAAAGTATTTATAAAATCGTTGGTGCGATCTTGTTCTATAATTGTGTATAGTGGATGCGCCGCTCTATAGGTATCCCATAAAGAGAATACAGTATAATAATCAAAATCGTTAGTAGCATGAATTTCTTGATCTATACCTCGGTATCTACCGTCTACATCTTGGTAAATATTAGGGGCAATCATAGTGTGATATAATGCGCTATAAAAGTTGATTTTGTTATCGAGATTTGTATCTTCAATAACAACTTTTGAAAGCTGTTTTTCCCAAATTTTTTGTGCTTCTTCTTTTATTTGATCAAATGTTTTTGTTCCAATTTCTGTTTCTAGATTCTTTTTGGCACCTGCTTCATCTACGGCAGAAATACCTACAGAAATATAGATAGGTTCATTGTTTGGATTGTCAAATTCAAGAACTAATTTTGTTGGAGTATTTATAGTATTTGGAACAGACTTAAATGGATGGGATGTTTTTAAATGATAAAAAAGCTTTTGTTCTTTGGCCCATGACTCAGAGAATCGATGTCCACTTATTTCAGTTTTAGAAAGCACTTTTATACTACCATCTAGTAATTTGTCTCGATGTTCTATGTCTAGTACAGTATATTGGTTATCTGCTTTCGCGAAAGCGTATTTATGTATTCCAGCTCTTTGAGTTACAGTAAGAGCAACATCTATATTAGTACTGTCTAAATGAACTTCATAATATCCAGGGCTTGCTTTCTCATTCTCATGAGAAAAAGGGGCTCGGTAGCCTAGTTGTCCATCGGATCCATTATGGAAATTTACAGATGTTGTAGGCATTAATAAGATATCTCCATAATCTAAAATACCTGTGCCACTTAAATGCGTGTGGCTAAACCCATAAATATACCTATCATCATAATGATAACCAGAACATCCATCCCAACCATCTAATCTGGTATCTGGGCTTAATTGCATCATTCCAAAAGGCATCGTAGCTCCTGGATATGTATGGCCATGTCCACCGGTACCTATAAATGTATTTACATAATTTACAAGGGGTTGATCTGCTGTTGCGACTAGAATATTTTCTTGTTCTTTTTTGCAACTTAGGAAGGCGCTAAAAATAAAAAGTGCTAGGATTCTATAATGCATAGTGATGTGGCAATTATTTGGTGTAAGATACAGAAAAAGTGCTCGCCTTTATAGCACTAAATTTTAATGTTATTTTATGAATGATCTACTTAGTATTTTATGTACTTTCGAAGCATGTTATTAGAAATTTGTGCAAACTCATATCAATCTGCTATTGCAGCGCAAAAAGCAGGCGCACAGCGTATTGAACTGTGTAGTGAATTAGCATTAGGAGGGATAACTCCTAGTCATGGATTAATAGAAAAAGTGGTTTCAGATCTTGAAATCCCTGTATATGTGTTAATTCGCCCTAGAAGTGGTGACTTCACTTATTATGATGATGAATTTGATGTGATGCTACGTGATATTGCTTTTTGTAGAAAAATTAAGGTAGCAGGAATTGTTTCTGGAGTTTTACATTCAGATTTAACAGTTGATGAAGAACGTACACAAACGTTGGTAGACGCCTCTGGTGGTATGACATTTACATTTCATCGTGCTTTTGATTGGACTCCTAATGCATTGGATGCTCTTAAGACTCTCCAAAAAATAGGAGTAGATCGTATTCTTACATCTGGTCAATCAGATACAGCTTTAGCAGGTTTGTTTGTCCTTAAAATGCTTCTAGATAAAACAACAAATAATAAACCTATTATTTTACCTGGAGGCGGTATCCGACCTAGTAATATAGGACAATTTATTGCAGCTGGATTTAAAGAAGTACATGCTTCTGCAAGTAACACTATTGAAAGCTTAGAAGGTGCTTTCCCAATGCATAATTTACAAGCCGTACAATTGGATTTACAGACGTATTCTGATCCAGAAAAAATCAAACAATTGCTAGAAGCTATGTATAATTCGTAGTCTTAGTAGTAGAGGTATATGGCTAATTAAATATTTAGATTAGTCGTTCAATTTAAGAACTGCCATAAATGCTTCTTGCGGAATTTCAACATTACCTACAGCACGCATACGTTTCTTTCCTTTTTTCTGCTTTTCAAGAAGTTTACGCTTACGAGAAATATCACCTCCATAACACTTAGCAGTTACATCTTTACGTAACGCTTTTACTGTTTCTCTAGAGATTATTTTTGCTCCAATAGCAGCTTGGATCGGAATGTCAAATTGTTGACG
The DNA here is from genome assembly GCA_964474345.1 of uncultured Flavobacteriaceae bacterium. Lineage (GTDB taxonomy): Bacteria > Bacteroidota > Bacteroidia > Flavobacteriales > Flavobacteriaceae > Dokdonia. The sequence continues at coordinate 1,134 of CAYYSK010000163.1, read as the reverse complement.
AGGGATTAATTGACGAAGTTTCTCACACATTTTTTTGCCTATATCGTAGGCATTATCTTGATGTAATAAAGCAGAAAGTGCATCTACGGGTTGACTATTTAATAATACATCTACTTTTACAAGTTTAGAAGCACGCATTCCGATAGGTGTATAATCAAAAGAAGCATATCCTTTTGAAACCGTTTTTAAACGATCGTAAAAATCAAAAACAATCTCAGCAAGTGGCATGTCAAATGTAAGTTCTACACGTTCTGGTGTGAGGTAATTTTGGTTTGTAATAGCACCTCGCTTTTCAATACACAATGACATAACGGGGCCTACAAAATCTGATTTGGTAATAATAGATGCTTTAATATAAGGTTCTTCTACACGATTCATACTAGATGGATCAGGAAGATCAGATGGATTGTTTACCAAGATAATATCATCTGGATGTTTATGTATAAAAGCGTGATAGGATACGTTAGGAACTGTGGTTATTACAGTCATATCAAATTCACGTTCTAGACGTTCTTGAATAATTTCAAGATGAAGCATTCCTAGAAATCCACAGCGAAAACCAAAACCTAAAGCAGCAGAACTCTCTGGTTCAAATACTAAGGAAGCATCATTAAGTTGTAATTTTTCCATAGAAGCGCGAAGCTCTTCATAGTCTTCTGTATCTACTGGGTAAATCCCTGCAAATACCATTGGTTTTACATCTTCAAAACCTTCAATGGCATTTACAGTAGGGTTTTTAGCATCTGTAACTGTATCTCCTACTTTTACTTCACGTGCGTCTTTTATACCTGTAATGAGATATCCAACATCTCCTGTTTTTATTTCTTGTTTAGGTACTTGATTTAATTTTAAAGTTCCTACTTCATCAGCACCATATGTGTTACCTGTAGCAATAAATTTTATTTGTTGATTCTTTTTAATGCTTCCGTTTAAAATTCTGAAATAAGTTTCGACACCTCTAAAAGGGTTGTATACAGAATCAAAAATAAGTGCTTGCAATGGTTCGTCTGGATTTCCTTTAGGAGCAGGAATGCGCTCTATAACAGCTTCTAAGATGTCTACAATACCAATGCCTGTTTTTGCTGATGCTGGAATTACTTCTTCTGCATCGCAACCTAAAAGATCTACAATATC
>CAYYSK010000162.1:0-8206 GCA_964474345.1 uncultured Flavobacteriaceae bacterium | reverse complement strand
AGCATCTGTTATAGCAGCATTAAAAAAAGAGAAAGCAATTTCTTTAGGGAACCTTATAGGATCAAATATCTTTAATATAGCTTCGGTACTTGGACTTACTTCTATTATTAAGCCTATCTCTGTAGTTGATGATGCGATTTTATCAACCAATATTTTTTGGATGATTGGTTTTGCAACTATTCTATTGCCACTAGCATTTATACCAAAACGTCTACAATTGTCTAGGTATAAAGGATTATTGCTGTTTACTGCTTATATTATATTTATAGGGCTTACGTTTTTGTAAACAACCGTTAACAATTACTATTATTCATATTCATACATAAGCTCAAGAGATCCTTGTGTCCATGTAATCACATTATTTTGATCATCGTAAATAACTGTGCTATTGCGTATAGTTGATGTTCCTATATGGGTAATAGTTTCTGTGGTAAGTGGATTGTTTTCTGTTGATTTTAATCCGAAGATTAACCAATCATCATTGGTAAATGTCCGATGAGCACTTACACTAGGAGAGTTATCATGATTAGAGTAATTATGGGTAGTCATGATAGATGAGTTATTTTCAACTTGAGTGATTATATTGTTATTAATATCTCTAGTGAAATTTATTTCTCGAGAAATAAGATTGTTATTATTAGGGACATATTTTCTATAAGAATCTATATAACCTCCTGTATAATCTATTTCTATTAAGTGATTCGTATTGGTTAATGAAATAGTGTTATTAATATCACTTACTTGATATTCTATAGAGTTATTCGGATTTGTATATGTTACTGTTGCTGCTACATTTCCGTTATATGTAACTTCTATTTTAGACCAAAAATCATCTGTAGTAGCGCCAAATGCAATTTCGGTTATTTGATTGTTAGAGTTGTACGAATATGTTGTTTCTGGACTTGTGTAACCGTCGTCCATTGCAAAAGATTTTTCTAAAAGAGAATTGACTTCAATTTCTTCTATAGGTAAAATAGTATTTTCTATTGTCTCATCGGTTGAGCAAGAAGTGAAAGTGAAGATGATGATTGAAAGATTGATGAATATTTTTTTCATAGTATCTGTTTATTAAGATAGATGTTAAAAGAGTAAAATAGTTGCGTATTCTTTTACACGCTTTCGCGAAAGCGTACTTCGTAGTATAAAAAACGTCCATTCCTACTTTAGTAAGAATGGACGTTGATTTTTCCTAAAATAATAATGATTATTCGATCAGTAATTTAGATGTTTGGATGGCATCACCTTCTTGAATAGTCATGATATACATTCCTGTTTGTAATCTTGCAACATCAAGAGTATTAGTGATTTTTTCTGTCATAATGACCTTTCCAGTAAGATCATATATAGTGATGTTTTTTTCTAATTGGGATGTAGTTGTGATAGTTAGCTCTGTATTAGCAGGAATAGGATAAATTTCTGCATTTAACGCATTATTATCACTTACAGATAATACTTCACCAGGAGTAATTACAATATTGTGAAAATCTACAAACTGAAGTGAATTAGGTGTTAATCCAGTAATTGTAAAACTTGCTATATTTTCTGTATTAGCTGGGTTATCTATAGTGAAATTTCCAGCATCTCCAACACTAACAGTTGTATTAGAAGAGATGAAGTCTCCATTGTTGTTTGTTACATTAAAAGTATTGCTGCCTGAAACAAAAGCTTCAAAGTCAAAAGAAACTAAATCAAAACTTATTGGATCTCCATTTTCTGTAATTGAGATGTCCCAACTTGTATTTGCGGCTTCACCTCCCCAGAAAAAAAGTAAATCGCCTCCTCCGTTATTAAACAGAAAAGCATTTCCAGAATTGGCGCTATGAGTAGCAGTAAAAACATATGTGCTTCCGTTGCTAGTTATAGTTTCTGTAATAGAAGAGCCTGCCTCAATGGCATCATCTATAGTAAATGTTACATTTTGAGAAATGATAGTAAAAGTGTTCAACAAGAGAATTAACACTAAAATGTGTAATGTAGTTTTTTTCATAATAATGAATTTAATATGTTAATAAATTGGGGTAACTAGAAGTTGAGTAGGATTTATTTTAAATACCCCATAAATAAAACAGTCGTAACATATGATAATACCTTACAAGCTAATTTATTTATATCATAAAAAACGGATTTAGATTAATTATATACGCTTTCGCGAAAGCGTATAATGAACAATAAAAAGCCTCACTAGTATCTACTAGTGAGGCTTTTTTCAGAATATAACTAACAATTTAAATGTTTGCACTTTTTACAGTTGTAATAATACGTCCTGCAATTTTATAAGGATCTCCATTTGAAGCTGGACGACGATCTTCTAGCCATCCTTTCCATCCTTGTTCTACAGTAATAATAGGAATACGAATAGAAGCACCACGGTCAGATACTCCATAGCTGAAATCGTGAATAGAAGCTGTTTCATGTAAACCAGTTAGACGTTGATCATTATAAGCTCCGTATACTGCAATATGATCTGCAGCTACTGGGCGGAATGCTTCACAGATTTTCTCATACGTTTCTTGAGAACCACAAGTACGTAATGTTGTATTTGAGAAATTAGCGTGCATACCAGATCCATTCCAATCTCCTTTTACAGGTTTTGGATGATATTCTATATACCAACCATATTGTTCAGTAAGACGATCTAATAAGTAGCGAGCTACCCATATTTCATCACCTGCTTTTTTGGCTCCTTTTGCAAATAATTGGAATTCCCATTGTCCAGAGGCAACCTCTTGATTGATTCCTTCAAAATTAAGACCAGCAGCAATACATAAATCTGCGTGCTCTTCTACAAAATCACGACCATGCGTATTTCTTCCTCCAACAGAGCAGTAATACATCCCTTGTGGCCCTGGGTATCCGCCTACAGGAAATCCAAGTGGTAATTGTGTGGCAGAATCCATAATAAAGTATTCTTGTTCAAACCCAAACCAGAAGTCATTATCATCATCATCTATATTTGCTCTGTGATTTGATTCATGTGCAGTTCCATCAGCATTTAGAACTTCAGTCATTACAAGAAATCCATTATTGCGTTGTGGATCAGGATAAATAGCTACAGGTTTTAATAAACAATCAGACGCACCTCCAGATGCTTGTTTTGTTGACGAACCGTCAAAAGACCAGACCGGGCAATCTTCTAATTTTCCACTAAAGTCATTTACCACTTTAGTTTTACTTCTCATGTTTTGAGTTGGTTTGTATCCATCTAACCAGATGTACTCTAATTTAGATTTGCTCATAATGGCGTGTTTTTTAATTACAATGCAAATATATAATTTATATGTATTGTGTGCATTTTTTTAGGGGTCATTTATTAAAAAATAAATATTATTTATTAACACCCCCTATTTTTTAGGGGGTATTTAATATTTAGATAATATATTTTTAAAATGCTCGTATATTTGTATAAATAATGCATTATTATTAAAACCACTTAAATATTAGTATATGCCTATTCTTAGATTTCAAGCACTTCGAGATGTACAACATCGTTCTGTTGATATCCCAAAAGAAGAAGGACGTCGTTCTTCTTCTTATAATATGAATGTATTTGGAGAACAGGCAATGAGACAACATCTTCCTAAAACAGCTTTTGATAATGTTGTAGATGCTATTAATAAAGGACGTAAAATAGATCGTATTACAGCAGATGCCGTTGCTACTGGAATGAAAACATGGGCACTTGATAAGGGAGCTACGCATTATACACATTGGTTTCAACCACTTACGGGAGCTACTGCCGAAAAGCATGATGCTTTTTTTGAAATAACAACAGATGGTCATGTGATTGAAAAGTTTGATGGAGCTCAACTTGTACAACAAGAACCTGATGCATCTAGTTTTCCGAATGGAGGGATACGTAATACATTTGAAGCTAGAGGTTATACAGCGTGGGATCCCACATCTCCGGCATTTATTTATGATACGACATTATGTATTCCAACAGTTTTTGTAGCATATACAGGAGAAGCACTCGATTATAAAACTCCATTGTTAAAAGCATTACAAGAGATAGATGTCGCGGCAACAGATGTTGCTCGTTATTTTGATAAAAATGTAAGTAAAGTACAAGCTACATTAGGGTGGGAGCAAGAGTTTTTTCTTATTGATAGTGCTCTAGCAGCCGCTCGTCCAGATATCGCATTAACCGGTAGAACTTTATTGGGACATGAATCTGCAAAAGGGCAACAACTGGATGATCATTATTTTGGCTCTATTCCAACTAGAGTACTTACCTATTTAAAACATTTAGAGCAAGAGTGCCTTGTATTGGGAATTCCTATTAAAACACGCCATAATGAAGTAGCTCCAAACCAATTTGAAATAGCTCCTATTTTTGAAGAGGTCAATTTAGCGGTTGATCATAACTCTTTATTAATGGATGTTATGGAAAAAGTGGCAGAACGTCATTGTTTTAAAGTGTTATTTCATGAAAAACCTTTTAAAGGTGTAAATGGAAGTGGAAAACATAATAATTGGTCTTTAGCTACCGATACAGGAGTAAACTTATTAAGTCCAGGAACGACTCCAATGAAAAATTTACAGTTCCTCACCTTTTTTATTAATACAATTAAGGCCGTACATTCTTATGAGGAATTACTTAGGGCTTCTATAGCAAGTGCAGGAAATGACCATAGGTTAGGTGCAAACGAAGCACCTCCTGGAATTCTGTCAGTATTTATAGGTTCTCAATTGACTCAGGTTCTAGATGAATTAGAAAAAGTGACTGATGGAAAATTGTCTCCTCAAGAAAAAACAGATTTAAAACTTAATGTAGTTGGAAAGATTCCAGAAATATTACTTGATAATACAGATCGTAATAGAACATCACCATTTGCATTTACAGGAAACAAGTTTGAATTTAGAGCGGTAGGAGCAACCGCAAATTGTGCGCATCCTATGACAGTTCTTAATGCGATTGTTGCAAATCAATTGAAAGCATTTAAAAAAGAAGTTGATACACTTGTTAATGAATCTTCTATGAAGAAAGATGATGCAATTTTTAATATTTTAAGAGAATATATAAAAGAAAGTAAAAATATTAGATTTGAAGGAGATGGTTATGGAGAAGCTTGGGAGAAAGAAGCTAAAAAAAGAAAATTAAGTCATCATAGAAATACACCAGATGCATTAGAAGAGAAAATATCTTCTAGAGCTATTGATTTGTTTGAGTCCCTTCATATTATGAATGCTGTAGAAATACAAGCACGTTACGAAATAGAAATTGAAGAATATGTTAAGAGAGTTCAAATAGAAAGTAGAGTTTTAGGAGATGTTGCTCGTAATCACATTATTCCTACGGCGCTTAGATACCAAAATGTACTGATTACAAATGTAAAAGGAATAAAGGATATATATGGAGATGCTATTTACCTCACATTAGCCAAAGAACAAATGTCTATTATAAAGAATATCTCGGGTCATATAGATTCTTTAAATACATGTATAACAGAAATGACAGACGCACGTAAAAAAGCAAATAAAATGGCACTTATTCCTAAATCTAAGTCATATTGCAAAGAGGTGCTTCCGTACTTAAATAAAATTAGACGTCATTGTGATAAATTAGAATTACTTATAGAAGATGAATTATGGCCACTTCCAAAGTATAGAGAATTACTCTTTATTAATTAAAATGCTTTAATTAATTATTTTACTTCTATATAATACTCAATTTATATTATAAGTACGACTTGTTCTTTTTGTTGTATTAACACATTGTATTTTAAATAATTACATTCATTATTTTTAATACGTGATTAATTGCTTATTTAAAATTTAAGTTAGCTTGTTATTGTTTTATTTATGCAAAACACGTAAAACATCGTAGGAAAAAGATTACATTTTTTTTATACTAGTAAAAAGAGTGTTATTTTTTTTTTGAATGCTAAGGCTAGTGTTTAATAGTCTTTTAATCAAATATATGTAAATGTCGATGATCCTTTGATCGAAAAATTGTCAATACTTCTTGCGTGGTAATCATATTTATATAATTTAGCACTCGTATTTAAACAATTCCCTCAAAATACATCCCCCAATATATTATACATTAATTAAATAGTAAAATTTAGATATTACTAAAATCATATCTATTCTGTTGCTTTGTAGCAGGTAGCTTGAAGTGTATAATTATGCAAAATTTTTAATTGTAGAGATATTTATTAACCATTTATATATTTTAAAATCAATTATTAACAGAATTAAACTTTTTTATTATGAAAAAATTAATGTTATGTGCGGGGGCACTATTAATTGGAGCAGTTGCATTTGCTCAAACACCAAGAATTGCAGACAATCTTACAAATCACGGAAACGCAAACACATCAGATGTACAACAAGGTACTGATGGATACTCTGCAGATTATCAAAAAGCACGTGTTAGACAATTAGGGGGGCTTAACTCGGCTTATATAAGACAAGCTGGAGTTGCTTTAAATGTAGATCAAGGAAACAGTGCTGATATTTACCAAGTAGGATCAGGGAATAATGGAGATCTTGATCAAAACGGATTTAATAACCGCGGATTAATCATGCAGGCAGGAGATGTAGTTAATGGAGCTGTTGAAGATAGTAATAATGCTGTACTTACTCAGGGCGGTAATGATAACGGTAGTATAGATAATATTGGTATTATTCAACAAGGAGATCCTACTATAGATGATGTTGAATTTGGAGCAGAAGGTAACAATGCGGTATTAACTCAAGATGGAACATCTAACGCAGGTCGTATTACACAATTATTTGATCGTAATGATGCTACAGTGTCTCAAAACGGAGATTCAAATATTGTTGATGTACTTCAAGATGCTAGAAATGACCTAAGTGATGGTATGGAAGCAAACGTTGTACAGGATGGTAACTCAAATGTTGGAGTTGTAGATCAAGCGCCTAGTGCAGATGTTGTAGATGATAGTGGGCGAAGTGTAGCAACTCTTAATCAGTTTGGAAATGAAAACCGTGCATTACAAGTACAACGTTCTACAGCTACTGAAGGAGAAGCTGGTGAGACAGGAGTAATTAACCAAGGTGATTCTGATGGTGCTGTTTCTAATGGAGCAACTGCTATCCAAGATCAAAGAGGTAAGGGAGATTATGCAGAAATTAATCAATCTGGCTCTGGAGTTTCTGATGATGGTGATTATGCGAAACAACGTCAAAAAGGAGGCTATAATGTTGCTGTCGCTACTCAAGATAATTCAACAGGAGTTGCTAGTGAAGGAAACTTCTCTTTCCAAGATCAAGATGGATGGGATAATCAATCTTACAATACACAACTAGGACTTGGGAATAAAGCGCAAACTAAACAAGTAGGAAATAATAATATTACTAATACTGATCAAGATGGTGATTCTAACTTTGCTAGTATTACTCAAATGTGGAGTAATTCAGTAGCAAATACTAATCAATTAGGAGGGTATAACCATGCACTAGTAAATCAAATGGAAGGACAAAGCTCTATTGTAAATCAAAATGGATGGCATAATAAAGCTGCAGTATTCCAAAGTACTTCTGCTTTCTCACTTCCTGACAATCAAACAGAGTTAATTTTTGGTGATCGTTATGAGTTTGATACTCCAGAAATTACTTTAGATCCAGTTCCACACCTTACAATAACAACATCTCCTTATGATAATGACTAATAATAGTTAGTTAAGGAATGTACAAATGTTGATTATTAATTAATAATCAACATTTGTAAAAATAAAAAGGAGGGGGTTTATCTAAATAGAACCCCTCCTTAATGTATTTAATAATTAAATAAATACTTATGGGAAAAATAGTTTATTGTATAGTATTTCTTTTTTGTACTACTTTAAGTAGTATCGCTCAGACATATGCAGAAGATGAAAATCAAATAACTATAGATGTAACGTCTGAAGAAGATGCACAAATTCCAGTTTTATTTCAATCTTTAGGTATAGATAACTCTATAAATCCACAAAATACTTTAATAGGAGAAGAAAGTCAAGTTTTTCTAAGACAAATAGGAGATTTGAATATTGCAACTATAAATGTACGAGCAAGTCAGAGCGATATAATACTCCTTCAAAGTGGAAATGGGAATGACGTATTATTAGATTATAACGTTAATACAGTATTTACAGATATAATGCAAAACGGAGATGATAATAATATTCTAGATTTTATTACAAACCCAACAGAAAATGTGTCTTTAGATCTTCGCCAAAATGGTAATAATCTCAATTTT
>CAYYSK010000161.1:7801-8260 GCA_964474345.1 uncultured Flavobacteriaceae bacterium | reverse complement strand
TGGGATTTTTTGATTTCCTAACTGAAGACATTGCCATTGACCTTGGTACTGCAAATACATTAATTATTCACAATGATAAAGTTGTCGTGGATAGCCCCTCTATTGTCGCACGTGACCGCTCTACAAAAAAGATTATTGCTGTAGGAAAAGAAGCAGCACAAATGCAAGGAAAAACACACGAAAATATTAAAACAATTCGACCTCTTAAAGATGGTGTAATTGCAGATTTTGATGCTAGTGAACAAATGATTAGCATGTTCATCAAAGAAATCCCTGCACTTAAGAAGAAATTGTTTCCTCCAGCATTGCGTATGGTTATTTGTATTCCATCAGGAATTACAGAAGTAGAGATGCGTGCTGTAAAAGAAAGTGCAGAACGTGTAAATGGAAAAGAAGTCTACCTTATTCATGAACCTATGGCAGCAGCAATAGGAATTGGAGTAGATATTATGCAACCTA
>CAYYSK010000161.1:0-7791 GCA_964474345.1 uncultured Flavobacteriaceae bacterium | reverse complement strand
AACCTAAAGGAAATATGATTGTAGATATAGGTGGTGGTACTACAGAAATTGCTGTTATTGCTCTTGGAGGAATTGTTTGTGATAAGTCTGTTAAGATTGCAGGAGATGTATTTACAAATGATATCATCTACTATATGCGTACACAACATAATTTATATGTAGGAGAGCGTAGCGCCGAAAAAATTAAAATACAGATAGGAGCAGCTACAGAAGATCTTGAAGTACCGCCAGAAGAAATGAGCGTACAAGGACGTGATTTGTTAACTGGAAAACCAAAACAAGTACAAATCTCTTTTAGAGAAATTGCAAAGGCATTAGACAAATCAATCCTTCGTATTGAAGATGCCGTCATGGAGACATTATCGCAGACACCACCAGAACTTGCTGCAGATATATACAACACAGGAATCTACCTTGCTGGTGGAGGATCTATGTTGCGTGGACTAGATAAACGACTTTCTCAAAAAACAGACCTTCCTGTATATATTGCAGAAGATCCACTGAGAGCCGTTGTAAGAGGGACAGGTATTTGTCTCAAGAACATTGCCAAATACAAGAGCGTACTCATTAAATAACACGTGCTTACCCTATGCAGCAGATCATCAATTTTTTGATAAGGAATAAAAACTTCCTGCTGTTTGTCTTTTTATTTTTTATCTCGATTGTATTTACAATACAATCCCACTCGTATCATAAAAGTAAATTTATAAACTCTGCAAATTTCCTTTCGGGAGGTGTTTATGAATCTGTGAGTAATATACAAGGGTATTTTAGTCTTAAAACACATAATAAGCTGTTATTAGAAGAAAACGCCCGCTTACGCGAAAGCGTACAAAAAATCTATTCTGATCAAAAGACAGATTCATTACATCGTATCGCGTTCTATAATGCAACAGATACACTCGATGTGCAATACATATATCGTCCTGCAAAAGTCATAAATAACTCGTATTCAAAAACTGATAATATTATCACTCTAAAAGCAGGACATAGAGATAGTATACAATCAGATATGGGTGTGATAACTAGTAATGGTATTGTAGGCATTATAGAAAGAACCTCTACAAGGTATAGTACAGTACTCTCTATATTAAACACCAATTTTAGAACAAGTGCAAAGCTACGTTCTTCAGAGCATTATGGAACGTTGGAATGGGGCGTACAAGATCCCAATATCATGAAAGTCACTGATATGCAAGAACAAGCTCCTGTAAAAATTGGAGACACTATAGAGACAAGTGGTAGATCTGCAATTTTTCCTAAGGGAATTCCTATCGGTACTATTGAAGAATTTGATCTTGATAGTAGTAAAAATTTTTATACACTATCTATTCGTTTATTTAATGACATGACCAATCTAGGGCACGTCTATATTATTGAAAACAGAGATAGAGAGGAAATAAAAACGCTAGAAAATAATATCGTAAATGAAGAATAGTATTCTTATAAATAGCGTTCGTTTTATAGCTTTACTTATTGCTCAAGTATTTATTTTTAATAATATTAATTTTATGGGATACCTTAATCCATATCCCTACATTTTATTTATTCTGGTATTTCCTTTTAGTGCAAATCGTTCTTTATTTTTGCTTATTGCGTTTTTATCAGGACTTACAATAGATATGTTTGGAAATAGCGGAGGGATTCATGCAGCAGCGAGTCTTGTTGTAGCTTATTTTAGACCCATAGCTTTACGATTTACATTTGGTGTCAGTTATGAATACAATGCCATTAAACTACCTAACGTCAGTTTTTATGAACGTGTAGTATTTATAACCAGTCTTGTTTTTTTACATCATATTATACTTTTTTCTTTAGAAGTTTTTAACATTTCTAGCATACTCTATATTCTTAAAAAAACGTTATTTACAGGTATATTTACAAGTCTTCTATGTTTAGCATTTAATATTCTCTTTAGTAGTCGTCAATCATGAGAAAACTATTACTTTTTTTTGTTGTTCTTAGTACAGGTTTATTATTCATGGGCCGACTTTTTTATTTACAAGTATATGACACATCTGCCGTTATTAAATCTGAAAACAACGCAATAAAAGTAGTATACGACTACCCACAAAGAGGACATATTTATGATCGCAATAACAAGCTATTGGTTTCTAATCAACCATCGTATGACCTCATGGCCATACCCAAAGACATAAAGCCTTTTGATACACTAGGATTGTGCAAACTATTAGGAATTGAGAAAGAAAAATTACTTAAAGAACTTTCTAGAGCTAGAAGGAGAGCATCGTGGCTTCCTGCTGTTATAGTACCTACAATGTCTACAGAAGATTATGCCTATTTAGGAGAACAAATGCGTAAATATGAAGGGTTTTATATCCAAAAACGTTCTTTGCGAGATTATCAAATAGATTTTGGCGCTAATTTTTTAGGATATATTCAAGAAGTAAACCAGAGTATGATTAAAAAGGATCCTTATTACAAGTCTGGAGATTTAATAGGGCGTCAAGGAGTTGAACAACAATATGAAGAAATACTACGTGGGGTTAAAGGTGTAAAAAGATTTCAGAAAGATCGTTTTAATAGAGTAATTGCACCTTATAAAGAAGGGATATTAGACACACTTCCAGTTGCTGGACGTAACATACAATTAACCATAGATGCAGAACTTCAAAAATATGGAGAAGCGCTCATGATCAATAAGCGGGGAGGTATTGTCGCTTTAGAACCTGCCACAGGGGAAATTCTTGCACTTGTCGCTGCGCCAAATTATGATCCTACCTTATTAGTAGGGAGAGAACGATCAAAAAATTATACAAAACTAGACGCAGACACCTTAGCGAGACCTCTTTTTGATAGAGTTCTTAAAGGAGAATATGCACCTGGGTCTCCCTTTAAAGCGTTAACTTCTCTTATAGGTTTACAAGAAGGGGTTGCTAATACTGAAAATAAAGTGTATTGTAACGGTGGGTATCGCTACGGAGGGAAAAAACCATTAGGGTGCCATCATCACAAAAGTCCTGTGCAACTTATAAGTGGTATTGCTTATTCTTGTAATAGTTATTTCGCTACTGTATATCGAAATACCATAGATAAGTACAATACCCCACAAGAAGGAATCGAAAAATGGAGAGCTCATTTAAAAAGTTTTGGTCTTGGAAATTTTATGGGATATGACCTTCCTAATGGAAGTAGAGGGTTAATTCCAAGCGCGAGTCGTTATAATAAACAGTATAATTATCCAACCTATCGTTGGGGAACTACAGCCACCATATCTAATGCTATTGGTCAAGGAGAAGTTTTAATGACACCTATGCAAATGGTTAATTTTACAGCAGCAATTGCAAATAGAGGTTGGTTTTACAAGCCTCATATTATTAAAAACATAAATGGGGTAGATACGATTCCTTCTATATATAAAAAGAAACAGATTACTACAATTGATCCTCAGCATTTTGAACCTGTCGTACAAGGATTAAATGACGTTTATAATTATGGTACAGCAAATTTTCTTAAAGTACCTGGCATTGAAATATGTGGAAAAACGGGTACCGCAGAAAATAAAATGAAAATTGATGGAAAAACGGTGCAATTAACAGATCACTCTGTGTTTGTTGCTTTTGCTCCTAAAGACAATCCTAAAATAGCGATTGCTGTTTTTGTAGAAAATGGGTATTGGGGTGCTCGTTTTGGAGGTCGTATTGCTTCTGTAATGATCGAAAAATACATTAAAGGAGAAGTAACTCGTAAAGATCTTGAAAATTGGGTACTTACACATAGTCTTGAAGAAGAATATGCAAAACCGTTGAGTGGAAAACCATTTCCTATAAATGATGGAAAAAAAATAAGTGCTAAATTCTTGGCAGAAGAAAATCAAGGATTATGAGTTCTGGATCAAGAAGTATAGGTAGTTTTGATTGGGCACTTATCTTATTATACCTCGCCTTAATTAGTATAGGTTGGATAAGTATATACTCTGCATCTTATAATCCTGAAATAGACAATTTCTTTAGCCTTCAAAATCTTCATTTCAAACAATTGATATGGATTGGATTAGGCTTTATCATCATTATTTTTATTTTATTTCTGGATACTAAATTTTTTGAACGTTTTTCCAGTGTCATATATGTAGTATCTATAGTATCCCTTATTCTTTTATTTCCTTTAGGTAAAAACATAAATGGAGCAACTAGTTGGTTTGCTTTTGGTTCCTTCACATTACAACCTAGCGAATTTGCAAAAGTAGCTACCGCGCTTGCACTTGCTAAATACTTGAGTGACATTCAAACCAACATTAAAACAATACGAGATCAGATACGAGCTTTTATAGTCATAGCAATTCCTGCCTTAGTGATTATACCTCAACCTGACCCAGGTAGTGCCTTGGTATATGCTGCTTTTTTCTTTCCTTTATATAGAGAAGGTATCGCTGCTGGTTATCTTATTCTAGGAGCTTCTGTAGTCACTCTATTTGTGCTTACATTATTGTTTGGTCCTTTATATATTGCATTAGGTATTATTACGATTGCTGTATTACTCTTTTTAAAAAACAGAAAAAAACGACCTTCAAAAAGGCTGTATATAGGTATCATTCTTGCTTGTACGCTATTTTCTTACTCTGTAAATTATATTTTTGAAAATATTTTTCAACAACGTCATAGAGATCGTTTTAATATCGTCTTAGGAAAGGAAGCAGATACACAAAGTATAGGTTACAATACCAGTCAAAGTAAGATTGCTATAGGTAATGGTGGTTGGACGGGTCAAGGTTTTTTACAGGGTACACAAACAACAGGAAAGTTTGTTCCAGAACAAGACACTGATTATATTTTTAGTGCGGTAGGAGAAGAATGGGGGTTTTTGGGAAGCACTCTTGTAGTGGTTCTATTTGTACTTCTCATTTTAAGGGTTATCCAACTTTCAGAAAAGCAAAAAAACGATTTTAGCCGTATCTACGGTTATAGCGTTGCCGGTATTCTATTTATTCACTTTGCAGTTAATGTAGGTATGGTAACTGGATTATTGCCTACCATAGGAATACCACTACCCTTCTTTAGTTATGGCGGTTCTGGCTTCTGGGGATTTACTATTTTATTATTTATATTTATTAAGTTAGATGGTAATAGAGTGAATGAATGGTGACTTCGGTACAATTTTATATATCATACTCGCTATGCTTATTCGATATATAAAATCACTCAGCCACCTACAAAGAGTGTAGATCGTTGCGCTGTTAGATCATAGAAAATAGACATATCAAAAACTCTTTTTTTAATCGGGTGGTTGTTCTATATCATTTGTAACTTTCTACACAAATGATAGAGAACTTTCCGTATAACTATAATTCTCTTTACATCTATTAAGCTAAATGGTAATAGAGTGAATGAATGGTGACTTCGGTACAATTTTATATATCATACTCGCTATGCTTATTCGATATATAAAATCACTCAGCCACCTACAAAGAGTGTAGATCGTTGCGCTGTTAGATCATAGAATATAATCTCCAATAACAGATTAAATATAAATCTACCTTAACTGTCCATCTGGAGGAACTCCATCTTCATCTCCATGGTCTCTACCATGAAAATCATTTCCTCCTAAAATAACTAAAGAGTTCTGAATCTGAAATTGTGTGAATTTATCTAGCATAATATTGTGATTAAAACTACAAGTTATATATAAAATATTGCAAATAGAATGAACGAATACTATTTTCTATATAATTTAACTAATCCATATCAAGCTTTACAATCACTTAATGGTTGGTTAACTAGAATAGTTATACATATTAAAATCAATGATACGCTTTCGCGAAAGCGTATAAAGTATTACTTAAAACTCCATTGTTTATAACTTGATGAAGCTTCTAATTTTTGCTCTGTAACATCATCTAATTTTGGAAAAAAATCAATCCCTGTGAGTTGTTCTATATGATCTACTGAAGTAACAAAACTATATAAGGGTTTATTAGATTCTTTGTGATCCATTAAGAACGCAATCATTCGAGTATTGTTTCCTGAGCGATCGTATATGATTTTATAAAAAGAAGAAGGTACCGTTACTTTCTCTGTTCCTATAGAAGTATTCTTATCTTTTAACACACCTCCAGTAACAACAAAAACGCCATCATATTTTTTTGCCCAATACCTCACTTTTTGCTCTAATCGATTCCAAACTCCTGCGTTAAATGAATGAACTTGAGGGGATATATTACTAGTTAAAAACGTCTCATTATAGGCTTCTTTACTAAACTCTCTATCACCTGCTGGACATAAATGTCCACGATCATAACCTGATTTTTTATAATTACGCCAGTGAGCAGATGCCGTTTTTACGGCAGGGTCTACTTCAAAATAAGGACGTTTAAGATCACTATTAACAACTTGTGATTTCTTAAGTTCATACCCAACCCATTCTGCTTGTTCATGAGATTCATTATAACTTAAAGAATAATAATTATGGTGTATTACTTGACCCGTAGTTGAACTAGGTAAAAAATAATTATTAGTAGCATCTTTTTCTTGTGCTCCTGCTTTTACAATGGGTTCGTCTAGTTTTTGGTTAGCATATTTTTCAAAAACCAAGTATCCAAGAGTAAATAGAATTACAAGAAGCGGGTACGTATATTTTCTTTTCATTTATTTTAAAAATTTTTATTCCTAATGAAATGAAATTTTCTATATAAATTAACTGCTACGTTTTTGCTCAAAAAATTTAATTATTCTTTTTAGCAAAAAACAAATTAAATCTGTTTGTGTTTATTTCATTATGGCAAATATCGTTTACAAAACAAACAATTACAATTTCCCTAGAAGTTCTTTTGCTTCTTTATACTTATAATTTGTAGAATCTTTAAGAATACGTAAAAGTATTTCTTTACCCTTTGTAGTTTTATCAAATTTTAAATACGTCAATGCTTTATACCATAAAGCACGTGAACTATCAATGCTATTAGAGTTTTCTAGAATCTGAAATTCTCGCACTGCTTTATCAAGTTCATTCTTTTCTGAATAAATAAGTTCTGTATAGATATAAACAAGTGGATTTATCTCTTCAGTATGTGTATTGATATATTCTTGAAAGTTAGACAAAGATGTATCATAGTCTTTATTTTTAAAGTAAGTTGTTGCTTTAGACAATACTGAAGATTCATCAGAACGACTTGTAAAAGAAGGCAGTTCTTTGTCTTGATAATAATCTCCGTATAAATCTGAATCTCCTGTAAATAAAAGTCCAAAAACTAATAAGAATATCGCAGCAGATGATAAGATATAATATAAAAAACGCTTTTTAGGCTTCTCTTCTTTTATGGCAGCGTTTTTATAATCTTCCCTAACATTTAAGAACTTTTTTTTAAGAGCTTTTCCTTCTTCACTATCTATAAATGTATCTATTTCTTTTTTATACGCCGTATCAGAACCAGACGTTTTTTACATTTAAAAATGCGTTGAAATGCTACATTTTCAGCAGCATAAATAAAGTTACTCGATGCAAGCATACGAGGTATTTGTCCGAATTCTAATTTCTTCATTGAAAACTTAAGGCTTTAAAACTTCCTATTTCATACGATGCAAGCATCGGGGAATTAAATGACAGGTGCTTGTGGTAAATGTGTCTCAACTACAAACACAGATTGCGCAGGAGCTCATAATGACTCAGATTTATATGCTGTACAATGTATGTGGTAAGTTAATTTTAATACACAAAATAACTCTTAAAAGCGAGCTACTCAAGAGTAATTCGCTTTTTTTGTCATAAAAAAACACTGTTTTAATCCGAATTATGCATTAGAACTTCGTGATGAAGGTTGGATGTGCCATAAAATAT
>CAYYSK010000160.1:0-8311 GCA_964474345.1 uncultured Flavobacteriaceae bacterium | reverse complement strand
TTGCAGTGGTTTTGTGATGTAATAGATTTTCTAATGCATAATTCGGATTTAAAAATATAGAATAGATATTTATAGTAAAGTATAGGATTGAAAAATAGCCTTTCCTTTTTTAAAAATCTACAGTTTGTATTCTTAATAAAGACCTAAATCTTTTCGTAAACCAGCATCGGCGTTACTGTTTTTACCCCAATAGGCACTTTTTATAGTTTTCATGCGAGTGGCTTTCGTAGTGAGTTCTTTGGCACGTGATCCAAATCCACTTTTAAATGTTTCTTCCCAACCTTCTATTGTATACGGAAATGTACCAGAGAAATTAATTGTTAATGAACGATTAAGTTTAGGATATTCTAAGGTGTACGAAGTAGCAGTTAAAATTCCTTTTACTTCATATGCTTTTAAAGGAACATGTTTCATACGTGTAAACTCAACATCAGGAATGGCTTTAAAAGTACCAGTTGGTAATCCTTTTGGATTTATACGTAATTGTGCCCATAATTCATTTTCTAAAGTAGCTTTAGGAATAGAAAAGTTTTTATCGGCTTCTCCTTCAAAATACGAATGCGACTTTACTTCAAACTCGCTACGATTATTGATTTGTGCATATTGGTGTCCGCACCATTCTTGCATGCTCTGCGATACTTTAAGCGCATGTCTCTCTTTAAAAACGGGATAGAAGGTACTTGTCATGACAGAGTATGGATAGATACCCGTATTAAATTTTTTTGTAGCATTTACTTTTAAGACAGGAACATTATCCTCGTTTTGACGATCTGCTTTTACTTGTACTTCAGGAAGAAAATCTTCAGTTACAAAAATAAGAGCAGCTGTACCATTACGTAATTCTCCATAACGAGCTTGTTCTAGTTTGTAGGATGAAATTTCTGCTTTTCCAGCATACCAATACTCTTTAAATTCTTGAGAAACCGTTCTGTTTTTAGTTATGTCTAATGTGCTATTGGCCGTAGGCATTTCAATAGTATTCTTACCATTACTATCTCCTTTACAATTTGCAAATAATGCAATAAGAGCAATGGCAACCATAATAAAGAATAGTGTTCGTTCTAGTTTGAAAATTTTTCTTGGAAATGACATAACGTTCTATTTTAAGATAAAATTACTAAAAACTTAAGAGGTGGCAAGTTGTATTAACGTTTCATAAACTTTATGAGTGGGTAATCCCATAACATTAAAATAAGAACCTTCTATATGTGTGACAGCTATATATCCAAACCATTCTTGAATTCCATAACCACCCGCCTTATCATAGGGCTGAAAGTTATCTATGTAATGATTAATTTCTTCATCGGCAAGTATTTTGAAGGTGACTTTTGTTGTATCACTAATTGTAATTTGCTTTTCAGGAGATGTAAAACAAACACTGGTAATTACTTCATGAGTATTACCTGAAAGACTAGAAATCATTTGAAATGCTTGTGCTCTATCTACAGGCTTATTTAGTGCTTTATCTTTAAACCACACAATAGTATCACTTGTGATAAGAATATCGTTTTTGTGTAATTCTTTAAACGCAGAAGCTTTTAATTGTGATAAATAATCTGTAATCTCTTTTCCTTTTAAATGGTCTGGAAATATTTCATCTATAGGTTTAAGTTGAATGGTAAAATCTAATCCAAGTTCTTTAAAAAATAATTGTCTTCGAGGAGAACCAGATGCGAGAATAATATTTTTATGCTGTAATCTTTTAGATAGCATTATTGATAGTATATGATATTAAAGGGATGGTAATAATGCCTATAAGCATGATTATTTTTAAAATGAGTGATAGTCTGGAGAACTGACTTTTTTTATCAGCGTCCCATAATTGTGTTGAGGTATATCCTAATGGGGCAATAATTCCAAAAAAAAGAAGTGCTACAGTTAGTTTATTCTCGTATAAGTAGGTAAATGTATACCAAGAAATAGTAGTTAAAGAAATAAGCCCAATAATCGAAGCAATACGAGCCGTTCTTTGTGCTCCAAGGATTATGGGTAATGTACGATACCTAGCCACATAGTCCCCTTGAATATCTTCTACATCTTTTACAATTTCTCTAATAAGATTAATTAAAAAGGCAGCAATAGATATATCCTTAATGATTCCAATAAGAAAAACCCTAAACTCGCCATCAAAATCATTATTAATAGGTAACAATTCAAATAAACCAACTATTATAATAGAAATTGCAATTGTAAAACTCACAATAAGATTACCTACAAGAGCTATTTTTCTTAAAAATCGAGAATACACATATAACGCGAGTGCAGTTCCAGCAAAAATTAAAAAATAAATAGGTTTTTCTAGTACCGCAGATAGTGTGAAGCCAAATCCTATACCTACAAAAGTTAACATATAGTATATGAGTTTTGCCTGTTTAGAATCAATCGAAACACCTACTGTCCTACGTTTAGGTTTATTTATTTTATCTGCTGTAATATCTATAATGTCATTAATCACATATCCTCCAGCTGCTATCAGAACAGTAGCAAGAACTAAAAAGAGAAAACCTAATGAGCTTAATTTCAATTCAATATCAAAAGGTTTGAAAAAACCATACCTGATAATGCATTGCATAATAACAAGCATTACTAAGTTTGGGAAGCGGATGAGGCGTAAGTACTTCAAATTTTATTCAACATGATTTAATGCCAAACAAAATAACGTAAATAAATTACAGTATAAAAGAACTAGTATATTTTAACGTGCATAATTTAATATATTAATTCTCGTTGCTATTTGTAATAGAATCTATGAGTACTTTCTTTTCTTCTAACGTAAGAGAATCCACAATAATTTCTGTAGTGTCTTTTATAGTGTTCTGAGTTGCTTCTATAATATGAGTGAGGTCTCTTTGCTCTTCAATATCTGTTTCTTCTTTAGTAGGATATAGATCTTGATCTGTAAGTCCTTCTGAGGTTTTCCAAGTTTCCCCTAATTGTTTTAAGATAGTCTCTTCCCATTGCGAAGGATGTTTTGCATCTACCCAAATTACATCGCGATATTCGACATCAATTAATGCAAGATCTGGGGTGGCAGCGCCATCAAACTTTTTACTATCATCGCGTTTTGCAGCAACAGTACTAATCACAAACATACGTTTACGACCACCAATTTCTTTAATAAATGGACGAAACTCTACAGGTTTATTAACAGACCAATCGTATTCTTTGCGAGATTCAACTACTTTTAAAGGCATTGCAGACACCCCAGCAAGCCCTTCTTTTTTTGAGGCATGATTATAATAATATAATTTATCTGTTCCATCACCTGGAATTAAGACGCTAAAAGATAAACTCGTACGTTCTTCACCAATAGGTTCTAGTCCAAACCAATGGTATAATCCACTATATGCTCGTGTCTCTATACCACTCCAATTAAAATCAGTAACAAATGGCTGCTGATTCTCATCATCTGCGAGATCTGGTATTTTTACTGCTGTTTCCATATTCCATGGTAATGGATCTGTAAAACCACCTAAAAACTGTAATGACTTTGCTTGCAGTCTTGACACCTCTTCACTCAATGTATTTTGTTTTGTTAAGAACGGATAATCTTGTGTTTTAGAAGGAGGCACATAGGTTCCTTTTCCTATAGTAATACGCTCTATATAATCTGATGCATTATGTTCTCCAGCTTCTATAATCATAACTCCTCCATAAGAAGGATATGGAAAGAAAAAGCCTTTCCATTTTATTAAGTTAACCACTTGTACCCATTTACCATCATCATTCTTCATATAATATACCTGACTGGGTTCTAAAGTGAATAGTTGGAAGAAATTAAAACGCTGTACAACGGCATTATATGTATTTCTACTAAAAGCCAGCGATTCTCCAATAGAAAATGTGACTGGAATTCTATTCTTATCAGAAAAACGAGGAAATGGCGATGTACTTTCTACAGTAAAAAGTTCTTCGGTATTGTCTTTCATACGTTGGAAGCTATACTCCTTTGCAGGTTGCACAGCCATGGTCCATTGATTCACTGTATCTATACGTACTAGTTGCGGTGGAGATACTTCCTGTGTTTCACCAATAGATTCATATGCCATGGTCACAATATTGTTATACGGCTGTATACGTTCATTTTGTGTTAGTGGAAGTTCATGAATCTCAACAAGGTTTAAGTTATTATATACATTGTAGGTTTGCATATATTGATACAAACCTGTTTTCCATCCCGCAAACCATAATACACCAAAAAAGGCAACGATACCTACAAGGTATAGTAATCGTTTTCCTATGTGCGCGCTTGCGCGAAACCTTTTAAGCATAAACCATAAGAACAGGATACTTATCAGAATAATGAAAACGTATTTGCGTAAAAACAATAACGCAGGTTGATAATCATCTCGTAAGAAAAATAACAGCAAGACTAATACAATCGCACTGATGATCACAATGCGTTTTTGTTTTCCTCCTTTTTGCCAATATGATTTTATCATGGTACTTGTTTTATCTTGATGGTTGGTTGTTAGTCCTTTTGTATTATTCTATAGTATGCTTTCGCGAAAGCATACACCATTTATTTATGACACTCCGTCAAATATTCCTGTTATAAATTCTCCAATTCCTTCTATAACGCCTTCAAATACATCTCCAAAATCTAACCAAGAAGCATCGATGTCTATGTCAGGAATAGATAACCAATCTACTGTAGCAATCGCCGAAGCAGTAGACGTAGTAATACTTCCTATAATTTCTGTTTTCATTGCTATATAATCACAAACTTCTCCTGTAACTACATGATATGCATCAAAATCAGAATGTGAAGAAAATGTACACATTGCCCAGCAATGCCAATCTATTCCACTAGTATTATAATGTTTTGATTGCTTTGAAGCTTTTTTTACCTCTTCAGGTTTATAATATTTCTTTTTTCCGTGTTCTTTAACTAGGATGGTGCCTATTTCAGCAATATATTCTTTCTTATTTGTTGGTGCTGGCGGACAAGCTGTGCTCATAGATTGGTATTGAAAATGGATACTCTTATTTAATCATTCCTTTATCCTTAAAACGATCTCTAGCACTTTTTTTAGGTGGTGCATCCTGCTTTGGCTTTTCCTTTGTTTCTGTTGGGGAAGACTCTTCCTTAGAATCAAATGTTTCTTTAACATCCTCTGTAAACTCCTGAACCATCTCCTTTCCTTTATCAAAAACCTTTTCTAGATTTTCTTTCTTAGTGCTGTTCTTAGCAAATAAGAAAGCAGATGCGATATATGTTCCTATAATTGTCCCCACAATTGCCGACACAAAATATTGAACAAATGCCTGAATAGGAGTCACAAATTGTAATACAACAGCCGCCACTATATATAATATGCTTATATATACAAGACGCATTAAAAAGGGTTGTAAGTGTATAAATCCTTTACGGTTATCTGGTTTCATTTGTAGCTCATCATTATGAGTAAGCTTATTAATAAAACGATACACCGCATTGCTTTTGGATTCCCTCCAATAGAGCACAATTCCTAAAAGAATAGCAAGAACGAATATGATAATTTCTAAGGTCATGGTTTTTATTGTTTTATAGAAAAAAGAAAAGAGATTTTCATCACATGTTCTTCTTAAGCCTTTATTATATGTAGGTTTTTAGCACCTTTTGTTACTGTTTTGTTTTAAGAATAAAAAAGAAAGAACAGAGGAAATAGAAAAAATTATGATTTAAGTCCATTTTGAAAACTCATGGTCATTCGTTGCCATTCGGCTATTTTTTCTTCTAAATCTTTAATCGCTGGGCGATAGCCAAGGGTTCAATTCCCCGATGCTTGCATCGTTCTTGTTTTTTAGATTAGATACCTCGTATGCTTGCATCGAGGTAGTTCATTAATATTTTCTTTTATATATTTTTTATGTTCGGCAATTAATAATTGTGTTCCTAATTCAAAAGAAGAACCTAATGCAATATCAATAAAATGACTAAATGATTTATTAGTTCTAGATGACCCTTCAGAGATATTACTCGGAATAGAAATGGAACATCTACTTATTTGAGAAGTCAAATCATATCTTTCATGTTTGGGAAACTTTTCTATGTGATCAGAAACCTCTTTTGCAATTTCCAATCCGACTTTCCAAATCTTCAGATTCTTATAATTATGCCTTCTTCCAGTCATATTTATCTATTTTCTCTTTTCTATTATGAGTTCTCCTCTAAGATAAGCTGAATTACCCAATCCTTATACGTTTCTGGCCATGTCTTATATGTCTCGTAAAACTGTGCTTTATCATACCAATATAAATGTAAAGGGTCATTAGGTTGAATTTTAATCAATAATTTCCATATCAAATCGGCTTGTTCTTCTTCCAAAGAAGAATGTGGTTGTTGTAACGATTTATAATACTCCGTATCTATATAGTCTTTACGTTTGATCTCTTTATTGATGATACTTTTTTGAAAAAATAACTCTACGCCATTCAATTGTTTTTGAGTTTCAATGTCAAGTTGTGTGATGTATTTTTTAAATAAGAAATGACTATCTAGAATTTCAGTATATGGATGTGTAGGTTCTTTAGATACGGTTACAAAACGATGCCTTTTAATACGTTCAAAGCGTTTAGATTTAGATGCTTTTTTAAGGTCTCCATCAACGACGAGATGACTAGTCAACGTCTGAATTAATTCATTATGATCTTTATGAAATAAAGTTACATCGTGTCCAGTATCTGCAATAGCTTTATCATACACTTTCTTGTCTTCAAAGATCATAATATCTGTGATAAAATCCTTTAAGACAAAGACACCTCCAAACGCCCTGGTGTAAAAAGAACTCACTTTAAGGGGCAAAGAATCTATGTTCAATTTACGATGTCTTAAATCACCGTATGTAGTAGCACTATCAATAAGTTTTTTATGCAGTTCACGATTGATAAAGTTATTCCCTTCCTGAAACTCGGCAATCAATGCATGTTGCTCCGCTTGTTTTTGATCAAGTTGACCCAATAGTTCAAAAGTAACGGTAATAGTATCATATCTCAATAAGTCAAAAGGCTCATAAAAAGCATCAATTTGTTGATCAATATGTACACAAATAGCAGAGTCTTTTGTAATATCTCGTATGGTTCTCACATGTGCTGTAAAAACTGCTTCCATAAGATCTCTGTCAAAACTATGGCTAGGCATTTGCACAGGTTTGTATCGTTGCTCTGGAGAGATAATGATGGCATTGGTATTTGCTTCTCCTATATTAAGGTAAAAATTATCTTCTTTTTCAATAGCAATTTCAGGACTCCATCCCATAGCATCTATAGCAAAACTAGTAAGTGAAGTAGGGGAAACCCCAAGCATAGCAAGGCAGTCGTTATAGCGTTGCGCCAGCGACCCAGAAATAGGAACCAATGCTGCTCCAAATAATCCTGCTTCTTTTAATTTTTTCATGTGTGTGCCCACAAAAATGGGTAATCTTCATACTCACGAAGGTGGGTATCTCATTAATTGTTAATTTTATTTATTCTAGTATCGCTTTCGCGAAAGTTTACTTAGATTTTTTAGTATTAGAGCTCAAATCTTCTTGTAATAATTGAGACATATTTTTTAATTCAGTATTCATTTTAGTTAATTCTTGATTAGTTTTCATTAATTCAGAATTATTGTTTCGTAACATTTCCAATTGTGAATCTCTCCATTTATCATCAGATTCTTGATCTAATTGAGCAAATGATAAAGATCTAGTTCCAATATATAAAGTTACTAATGCAAGCACTATAGTTACGCCACTTAGCCATCTATTTATAACCTTTGCATTTTTGTTTCCTAATATTTGGGCTTTTTGTATTCTCTGATTTAGTTCAACCTGACCAAGCTGAATTATAGACATATAATAAGAAGAACCAACTATAGCATTGCTTCGACTATATTTAGTGACTTCTTCATAAGATTTTTCTATGAATTTTTGAATTTCATTATTAGTTAAATCATTCGGATATGATGAAGGTATTTCTAGTTTCATTTTATTTAAATATTACTTTATCTATTTTCGCGAAAGCGTACACAACTTTAACACACCCCTTAATCCCCTCTTCCTAGAGGGGAAAACTCATACTTTTTATTTTCTACTTCAAAATTCTTCAATCAACAATCGTTAATCATCACTTCAAAAATCAGTATTCATCATTCAAAATAGAGTAACACTCTAATTTAGAGTAATACTCTATTTTGAGTCTATGTTCTATGCTTTCTATTCTTTTTTCTATTTCAACACTCGGTAATTTCGATACTATTTTCGCGAAAAGCGAAAATCACTCAATCACCTAATTTATTTTTACTTCAACAATCAACAATCAACAATCAACAATCGTTAATCATTACTCT
>CAYYSK010000159.1:0-8392 GCA_964474345.1 uncultured Flavobacteriaceae bacterium | reverse complement strand
CGATTCTAAAACCCTTATAAATTATGATTAAAGACATTCACAAGCATCTAAACATGCATCAAAGCTTGAAGAACTAGGTTTATGAGAATTATGACAACATTACACCTAAACCTAAAAAAGAAGTGATTTGATATGATTTCTTCAGGAGAAAAGAAAGAAGAGTATCGAGAGTTAAAACCTTATTTAAGAAGAAGATTTTTAAGTGGTGAACATTTTTTTATCTCGGTTATCTAACTGCAGTAAAAAAAGAAGTTCGTTTGGGCCAATTTTGATTTGTTTTTTTGAGTTATCTTCTCAAAATCCCTGTGTTTACAGGGATTTGAGAAGTTTCTGTACCGAAAGTGGGAATCGAACCCACACTCCAAAGGAACGCGAGTTTGAGTCGCGCGCGTCTACCAATTCCGCCATTTCGGCTATAATGGATGGCAAAACTAAAGAATAATTTGGTGCAAACCATATAAAACCCCGATTTTTCTAAGGCTAGACATATTTTTATTCCTATTTTTGCACCTCCTTTTTAGAAAGGAATTAGTAATCAATCTGTTTAACCGTTACCAAAAGATGGCAGCTACAGTACCACAACCTAAAATATTTGCTTGTCAAAAAAGCAAAGTTCTTGCAGAAGCAATAGCACAAGCATTCGGGCAACCGTTAGGAAATGTTATTACCTCTACCTATAGCGATGGAGAATTTCAACCTTCATTTGAAGAGTCTGTGCGTGGATCAAGAGTATTTATTATAGGAAGTACCATGCCTACTAGTGACAATCTGATGGAAATGTTGCTCATGTTAGATGCTGCAAAGCGTGCATCGGCTAGACATATTACTGCAGTAATCCCTTATTTTGGATGGGCACGCCAAGATCGTAAAGACAAGCCTAGAGTTCCTATTGCAGCAAAGTTAAAAGCAAGTTTGCTAGAAACGGCTGGAGCAACTCGTATTATTACTATGGATTTACATGCAGATCAGATTCAAGGATTTTTTGAAAAACCTGTAGATCATTTATTTGCATCAACAATATTTTTACCTTATTTACAAGACTTAGAATTAGACAATCTTACCATTGCTTCTCCAGATATGGGAGGCAGTAAAAGAGCCTATGCGTATAGTAAAGCGATGGAAAGTGATGTTGTTATTTGTTATAAGCAACGTGCTAAAGCAAATGTAATTTCTCATATGGAACTTATAGGAAATGTAGAAGGACAACACGTAGTCCTTGTAGATGATATGGTAGATACTGCTGGTACATTAACAAAAGCAGCAGATTTGATGATGGAGAAAGGAGCATTAAGTGTACGCGCAATATGTACGCACGCTATTTTAAGCGGTAATGCTTATGAAAAATTAGAAAATAGTCAACTCAAAGAATTGATTGTAACAGATTCTATTCCTAGAGTGCATAAGAGTAGTAAAGTAAAAGTACTAAGTTGTGCGCCACTATTTGCAGATGTAATGCACCGTGTTAATAGTAACACAAGTATTGCGTCTAAGTTTGTTATGTAATTTATTAATACTTAATATATTTTAAAATGAAGTCAATTTCGATCAAAGGATCTAAAAGAGAAAGCGTAGGCAAGAAAGCTACTAAGGCCTTACGTAATGCTGGACAGGTACCTTGCGTAATCTACGGAGGGGATCAACCAATGCATTTTAGCGCAGGAGAATTAGCGTTTAAAGGATTGGTGTATACACCAGATGCGCATACTGTAGAGATTGAACTTGATGGAGCGACATACCGTGCGATCCTTCAAGACATCCAGTTTCACCCAGTAACAGATCGTATTATGCACATCGATTTTTACCAAATCTTTGATGATAAAGAGGTAACAATGATCATTCCTGTACATTTTATAGGAAATGCTAAAGGTGTGCTTAATGGAGGTGTTCTTCGTAAGAACAACCGTAAATTAAGAGTAAAAGCATTACCAGATAATCTTCCTGATTTTATTGAGGCAGATATCACTGAGCTTAAGATTGGTAACAAATTATATATTACTGCACTTGAAAGTGAAGATTACAACTTTATGCACCCAGATAACACAGTAGTATGTCAAGTGAGAACTTCTCGTAATGCTGTTGATGAGGAAGAAGAGGAAGAAGGAGGAGAAGAAGCTGCTGCAGATGCTCCAGCTGAAGCTGCTGCAGAATAAATACATAATGTATTACAATAAAAAAAGCGCCCTACTAGAAAAGGGCGCTTTTTTTATGACTTAAAATTTAAATAGAATAATAGAAACGCTTTAGTTCACGCGATATTTGTCAAGGCGTAATGCATTTAGTATTTTTATGTTTTAAATAAACAGAGAGATATGTTTGCTTTTTTAAGTCGCATTTTTAGAACAAAAAAAGCAGAAATAGCTGTTGAAGATTCTATGAAAAAATTTCTTATTGTAGGTTTGGGTAATATAGGCCCCAAATACACAAACACACGACATAATATTGGTTTTAAAGTGGTAGACGCTTTCGCGAAAGCGAACGATACCTCATTTGAAACCCAAAAACTAGGTGATATTGCAAAAACAAAAGTTAAAGGGAAAACGGTGATTCTCCTTAAACCAAACACCTATATGAATCTCAGCGGAAAAGCAGTACGATATTGGTTACAACAAGAAAAAATTCCTGTAGAAAATGTATTTGTAATTACAGATGATTTAAACTTAGAATTTGGAACTATTCGTGTAAAAACCAAAGGGAGCGATGGAGGTCATAATGGACTTAAAGATATTCAAGCGCAACTGAATACGACAAAATACAATCGCTTTCGTTTTGGAATAAGTGACCAATTTTCAAAAGGACGTCAAGTAGACTATGTGCTTGGAGAGTGGACAAGCGAAGAAGAAACTGCATTGCCAGAACGATTAGAAAAAGGATGTGCAGTCATAACATCTTTTGTAGCAGCAGGAATATCAAACACCATGAATGCATATAACGGAAAATAAAGTTGAAGACACATTCTAGCGCACATACGTTTACCAGTAAAAAAGGAACAGTAGTTACTATAGGAACTTTTGATGGTGTTCATATAGGACATAAAAAAATAATCTCAAGACTTATAGAAAGTGCACAAATCAATGATTGGGAATCTTTAGTACTTACTTTTTTTCCACATCCTCGTATGGTATTACAAAAAGATGCAGATATTAAGTTAATTAATACTATAGATGAACGAGGAGAATTACTGGATAACTTAGGATTAGATCATCTAGTTGTTCATCCTTTTACATTAGATTTTTCTCGAATGTATGCAGAAGACTTCGTAGAAGAAATACTTGTAAATGCATTGCAAGCTAAAAAAGTAATTATAGGATATGATCATCGTTTTGGTCGTAATCGTAATGCAGATATTGAAGATTTAAAAAGATTTGGAAAACAATTTGGCTTTGAGGTTGAAGAAATTTCGAAACAAGAATTGGAAGATGTTGCAATTAGTTCTACAAAAATTAGAAACGCTTTAAAAGAAGGGAACATCCAAAAAACAAATGCATATTTGGGATATCCTATGATGCTACAAGGTGAAGTAATACATGGCAAAAATTTAGGAAAAACATTAGGATATCCTACTGCAAATCTTAAGATTTCAGAAAATTACAAACTTATCCCTGCACAAGGAGTATATGTAGTACAATCTATACTAGATGGAAATCTAGTATACGGAATGATGAATATTGGAACAAACCCAACTGTAGGAGGTATGGATCAAACAATAGAAACATATTTTCTTGATTTTAATGGTGATCTTTATGGAAAGCATATAACTATAGAAATCTTATCTCGTATTCGTGAAGAAAAGAATTTTGAATCTATAGATATACTAGTAAAAGCAATGCAGGAAGATGAAATTTTTTCTAGAAAATATATACAGTCTATACAAGCATAAAATATAAGAGTCATGAGATTAAATAGCTTTCTTTTCTCGCGTATAGATAATAGTGCTTTAGTAGTGTTTAGAGCTTTTTTTGGATTATTAATTACATTAGAAGCTTGGGGTGCTATTGCAACTGGATGGGTGCGTCGCATTTTTGTAGAACCTGATTTTACGTTCAATTTTATTGGCTTTGAATTTTTACAAACATTTCCAGGAACAGGCCCACAAATGTATGCCTATTTTGCGCTTATGGGAGTCTTTGGATTTATGGTAATGTTAGGGTATAAGTACCGATTTGCAATTATAGGATATGCCGTTATGTGGAGTGGCGTATATCTTATGCAAAAAACAGC
The DNA here is from genome assembly GCA_964474345.1 of uncultured Flavobacteriaceae bacterium. Lineage (GTDB taxonomy): Bacteria > Bacteroidota > Bacteroidia > Flavobacteriales > Flavobacteriaceae > Dokdonia. The sequence goes on along the minus strand of CAYYSK010000159.1, from coordinate 4,174 downwards.
TTACAATAATCACTATTACTTATTGATGTTGTTGTTGTGGATTATGGCATTGTTTCCAGCCCACACCTCTTTTTCTATAGATGCAAAAATGAATCCTGCAATTAGAGATCAAAGTATGCCTAGATGGGTACCTCTACTTATCATAGCACAATTATGGATTGTATATACCTATGCATCTATCGCAAAATTATATCCAGACTGGCTTGACGGTACTGCTACTAGATTATTAATGCAAGGAAGAAAAGAATATTGGCTTATAGGTGGGTTTTTACAACAATCATGGATTCCTTGGGTAGTTGCTTATGTTGGAATTCTTTTTGATGGACTTATTATTCCAGCATTACTTTGGAAAAAAACACGTAAATGGGCATTTGGTATCTCTATCTTTTTTCATCTGTTTAATTCCTTAGTATTTCAGATAGGAATTTTCCCATATATGTCATTAGCGTTTACATTATTTTTCTTCCCTTCAGAAGTGATTCATCGTATATTTTTAAAAAGGAAAATGTGGAAACCATATTATGAATCAATAAAGGAAATACGTATCCCAAAACTGCGTACAGTAGGAATGATTGTAATTGGGGCTTATATACTATTACAAATAGCATTACCCTCTAGACATTGGTTTATTAAAGACAATGTTTTATGGACAGAAGAAGGACATCGTTTGAGTTGGCGTATGATGCTACGTACAAAAGCTGGTGTTACTTACTTTACAGTACATGATAAGGATACCGATAAAAGAACAACAGTTAAGCTTAATGAGTATTTATCAAAAAGGCAACTTCGTACTATACGTACAAAACCAGATGCAATATGGCAATTTGCTCAACGTCTTAAAAAAGAATATGCAGAAAAAGGGCAAGATGTTGCAATATATGCGAGTTGTCGTGTTAAAGTAAATGGAAGAAGGTTGCGTAAACTTATAGCTCCAAATTTTGATTTAACATTAGTTTCTTGGGATCCATGGGGACATGCAGATTGGATACTAGATAGTGAAGATTATTTAGATAAAGAATAGGCTTCTTATTTTTCTATTTCCTTAAATTTGCCATCTTAAAATATACCTATCATGCTAGAAGTAGCTCAAATACGAGAACACAAAGATGCTTTTGCAAAAGCACTTCAAAAAAGAAACATAGACGTAGCTGCCGCATTACTAGATCAAGTACTTGCTGTAGATGAAACTCGTCGTACTACACAGTCACAATTAGATCAAGTACTGGCAGATAGTAATACTTTTTCCAAAGAAATAGGAATTCTTTTTAAAAATGGAGAAGCTCAAAAGGCAAATCTTTTAAAAGAAAAGACAGCAGGTTTGAGAGATCAATCTAAAGAACTACAGGAAAAACTAAATACAGTTCGTGAAGAATTAAAGCAGTTATTATATACACTTCCTAATATCCCTCATGAGAGTGTTCCTGAAGGGAATAGCGATGAAGATAATGAAGAAGTATTCCGAAAAGGAGATGTTCCTGTCTTACATGATAAGGCACAACCACATTGGGAACTCGCAAAAAAATATGATATTATCGATTTTGAGTTAGGAACAAAGATTACTGGCGCAGGATTTCCAGTGTATAAAGGAAAAGGAGCTCGATTACAACGAGCATTGATCAATTATTTCTTAGATAAAAATACAGCAGCTGGATATACAGAATACCAAGTGCCACATCTTGTGAATGAAGCATCAGGATATGGTACTGGACAATTGCCAGATAAAGAAGGACAAATGTATCACGCTACTGCAGATGACTTATACTTAATACCTACAGCAGAGGTTCCCGTGACCAATATGTTCAGAGGAGATATGATACCTGCTAGTGATTTACCTATTACGTGTACAGGCTACACACCTTGTTTTCGTCGTGAAGCAGGATCATATGGTGCTCATGTACGAGGATTAAATAGATTACACCAATTTGATAAGGTAGAAATTGTTCGTATAGAACATCCAGATAATTCGGCAGCAGCATTGGAAGGTATGGTAGCACATATAAAAACAATCTTAGATGAATTGGAATTACCATATCGTGTACTAAGACTATGTGGAGGAGATTTAGGATTTACAGCGCACCTTACCTATGATTTTGAAGTCTTTTCTACGGCGCAAGATCGATGGCTAGAGATCAGTTCTGTGTCAAATTTCCAAACGTTTCAAGCTAATCGTTTAAAGCTCCGAATCAAGAATAAAGATGGCAAAAAAATGTTGGCACATACTCTTAATGGAAGTGCATTAGCCTTACCTCGTGTACTTGCAGGAATTCTTGAAAATTGCCAAACTCCAGAGGGAATTAAAATTCCTAAAGCGTTAGTACCTTACTGTGGATTTGAAATGATAGACTAAAACTTTGTTAAAGTACTTCTCTAGATTTAATAGAGAGATATAGGATTGGCACGTTTTTGGTTATCTTTAGGGCATGAAGAAGAGAATCATTTTTATGCTGGTGCTCGTTTTTGGGATATGCGCTTTCGCGAAAGCGCAAACCGAACAACTTGCTCGTAATTACTTTGATCAAGGGCAGTTTGAAAAAGCACTCATTTCCTATCAAAAAACACTAAAGAAACAACCTAATAATAATGCAGCACTTATAGGACTTGTAAAAACGTATCAACAATTAGAACGGTATGGGGATGTAAAAGGACTCATAGAAAGTAAAATCAACCGATCAAGAAATAAAGGATTGTTGCTTGTAGAACTAGGATATAATTATCAATTACAAGGGCAAGATTCTATTGCAAAAACAAAATATACACAAGCCATACAATTGGTAAAGGATCGTATGACGAGTCCATACCGCGTAGGGAAAGCCCTTCAAGATCATAACCTTCTGGAAGAAGCTGTTATGGCTTATGAATCAGGAATGGTAGTAAATCCTAACAGTAATTTTAATAGACAACTTGCACGTATTTATGGTGAGTTGGGTGAGATAGAAAAAATGTTTAATAGCTATCTTAATTTAGCAAATGATAATCAGGCTTTTATTGCATCTGCACAGCGTAATTTTTCACTTTTTGTTACTGATGACCCTACAAATGAAGCCAATATTATTTTTAGAAAATTACTTCTTAAACGTCTTCAAAAAGAACAAAATATTATTTATAATGAATTACTAAGCTGGTTATTTATTCAGCAAAAACAGTATAAAAAAGCGTTTCTACAAGAAAAGGCTATCTACAAACGTACTGATGGTAATATAAATGGAATTATAGACCTTGCTTCCATAACTATAGAAGAAAATGCATTAGAAGAAGCGCAAGAAATCTTAGAATATATTAGAGAAGTTGCTCTTGATGATGAAACCAAACTACAAGCCGAACAACAGTTATTGCAAATAGAAATTAAGAAAGCAACAACAAGTGTCGCGCATGAGGAGATACGTAACCGTTACAAAGCCCTTTTGGAACACTATGGTGTCAATAGTATTACAGTTCCTGTGCAGATAGATTATGCACATTTTTTGGCTTTTGAAGTAAAAACACCTGGAGAAGCGGCAACTTTTCTAAAACAAAGCGTTAAGAAACCATTTAATCGATTTGATACAGCAAGACTTAAAATGGAACTTGCAGATATCTTAGTATTGGAAGAAAAATTTAATCAAGCACTTATTTATTATTCTCAAATACAGAATAAAATTAAGAATAGTGTGATTGCACAAGAAGCCCGATTTAAAGTAGCAAAAACAAGTTATTATAAAGCAGATTTTGCTTGGGCAGAAACACAACTAAATGTATTAAAATCAAGTGCTACACAACTTATCGCAAATGATGCTTTAGAGTTATTGCTAGTGATACGAGATAACTCCCAAGAAGATACATTACAAACGGCTTTAAAAAAGTATGCAAGAGCAGATTTGTTTAGTTATCAAAATAAGCCAGAACAAGCTATAAAATTATATAACCAGATTTTAGAACAACATAAAGGAGAGAGTATAGAAGATGAAACGCTACTTGCGCAGGCGCTATTGTATGAGGAGAAGTCTGCTTTTGCAAAAGCAGAAAAAAATTATATCACTATTATAGATTTTTACAAAGATGGTATTCTTGCAGATGATGCACATTATCGTCTTGCTCAGCTATATGAAAACAACTTGCAACAACCTGAAAAGGCAAAGAGTAATTATGAGCGTATCATTTTTGACTTTGCAGATAGCATCTATTATGTAGAAGCTCA
>CAYYSK010000158.1:0-8396 GCA_964474345.1 uncultured Flavobacteriaceae bacterium | reverse complement strand
GGTTTTGTGATGTAATAGATTTTCTAATGCATAATTCGGAATTAAAGATTAGTACGCTTTCGCGAAAGCGTATAAAAGAAAAGAGAACATATAGGATAAACTTTTTTTAGCAGTAGTGAGAAACTGAATAAATAGAGAACTACTCTATTTTCTGTATTATTTACTCTCTTCTCTTTTTCTAGAAAACTAATTTCCTACACTATCCTTTTTCGTTTCCTTTTTCTTCTTTTTACCACCAAATAGTCCACCAAAAATATCCTCTGCAACATCTTTTACAACATCTTCTACTTTAGGTTTTGTGTCTGTGGTTGTAGAATCTTCTTCTTTAGGTTTGTTACTGTCACCTCCAAAAACATCTGTAATAATATCAGTTATTTGGTCTGATCCTTCTTTTATAATTTTGTTTTTGTGAATTTCGATAATCTGACTTGTAAGGTCAGTAACAGCATTTTTAAGATCAAATTTTATAGTAGGTTTAGCAAAATTTCCCGAAAGAGTAATAGGAACATGAGCCGAGAGGTTTTCCTTCTCTTTCTCAGTTAGTTTTGCTAGTAATTTGCTAACATCACCTCCTAAATATTTTGCAGGAATATCAAGTTTTAAATCGTATCCTATGGCATTATCAAAGCTATGCCCTCCACTTACTCCTATATCAATATCGTCTGCTTTAATAGAAAAAGGATTTACAATTACTTTCCCATCTTTAAATGTAAGTGATGCTTTTAAATTATCTAAATTGATCTTACTTACATCTATAAAATCTAATTGATTGTCAAGCTCTACTAATAAAGGAGTATTGGATGTTTGAACATCTGCTGTAAGAATCTCGGCAAATGCATTCCCATCTAGAGTACTTAAAATGGGTGCAAAATTTTCATCTAATTGTCCTTTAAGATTAATCTTAGTATTAAGAGCTCCTTGTAGTGCTTTTGCAATAGGTGCTAGTTGTTTAAGAAGTTCTATATTTTGAAAAGATTGATTAATATTTATTTGACTTAAATCTAGAACCATATCAAAAACAGGAATCCCCGTTTTTGTAGAAACATTTCCAGATACTCCTGCTTTTCCTCCAAAAATAGAAGAGTTTACATCACTTAATAATGCTTTTTCATCATTGATAGCTACTGTCCCTTGTACATCTGTAAGCTCTAAATCATCATAAATGACTTTATGAGCATTAAATGAAAGAGAGGCGTCTAAAAAATCTGGAATTTGTATGCCGGTTTCTTCTGTTGTAATAACAGATTTATTAGATGATTGTCCGTTTGGTGTTGTAGCAACTGTTTTTGTAACAGAAAAATCATTCATATTAAAAATTTGAGATTCGACATTAAATCGACCTTTTAAGTCTTCTTTTGACATTACAAAAGGAATCAAGTTTTCAATAGTTCCTTGCGCTTTAATATCAGTATCTCCGCTTTGTCCTTCAAAATTTGTAAGCTGTATTGTACTTGGATTAAAAGTAAGGGAGACATCTTTTATAGTGATAGGTTTAGGAAGTTCTTCTCCTTTGTATCTAAAGCCTGATAACTGCGCTTGACCATTACTTTTAATGCGTTGGTATTGTTGTTTGTCAACAGCATCCATATCAAATGCGGAGGTCATATCAGCGATTAGTTTACCTTCTAAAGGTGCCTCTAAATCTAGAGGATATACTTTGCCAATATTGGCAAGATCAAGCGTTCCTTTAATCGCGAGATTTACAAGGATATTTGTAGTTAGATTACGTAGTTTTCCATTAGCCGAAAATAAATCATCATCTATCTTAAAATTAAGTGCATTGATGTTTACATAGGTATCATCTGCAAGGCCTGAATCGTTTTTAATCTTTGCATCAATATTGATGTTATTCATTTGCTTTGGTAAGTCAGGATATTTAAAAGAAGCATTATTAGATACAATAGAAACATCAAGTTTTGGAATCGTAGTATCTGTAGATTTTCCATCTATTTTTCCGCTTACGCGAAAATCACCCCCTGTTTGAACCCCATCAAGACTACTAGCATATGTTTTAGGGATAATAGCTAGAAAATTTTTAAAATCTGAAGAAGGTGTTTCAAAAGAAATATCCATAGCTGTGCCATCATCTTCTAACTGTACATACCCTTCAAAATGCAATGGGAGGTCATGAATAACAGCCTTGTTTTCTAAAAAGGTATATTTCTGATTTTCGAGATCCAATTGAATATCGGCTTGTAAATCAATTTTACTGTTGTCTAGATAATTAATGTCATCAAAATCAAAAGAAGCCAATGCATTGGTACTTGTTTTTAATGTGCTTTGATTTGCACTAAAATCACCATTCCCCTCATGATCCATTTCAGATAATCGTAAGAATGTTTTTGAACTTTCATCTAGATAGTTAATAGTCGCATTATTGAGTTCATAATGTTGCAAATCAAAAGTAAATGGTTTTGATGTTGTACCTTCTTTTGGGGCAGTGATATCATTACTAGAAGTACCTTTTGCAATGTCATAATTTGCATTACCATCAACATCTACTTTAATATTTATAATAGGATTATCTAGTCGTAATGCATCTATTTGTATAGGGTTATCACCAGTGTCTTTTATAAGTTGAGTAACACCCATAGCAATGTGGAGTTCTTTTCCATAGGCTAAAGTATCTCCTTGAAATGGCACATTATTTATGACACTAAAGTTATTAAGTGTTACTGTAGCATCTGGAAAGTTTTTTATGAGACTGATGTCTAATCTTTCCCAAGTTACTTGTGCATTGAGATTCTCGTTAATTGTTTTCTTTAATAAATCTTCTAGCTTTCCTTTAAAGAGAAAAGGAGAAGCTACGAGTACTACTACAAGTACTAAAAAGAAGATGCCTATGATTTTTAAAATACGTTTCATAATATCATTTTACTATTATACATCAAGTTGGAGCTCTTCGCCTTCAGATAGATTAAACTTTTTTCTAAATAAATATACGCCTAGATATAAAAATGGAGTGTCTAAGGCAGCAATTAATATTTTAAATAAAAAACCACCTAATAAGAGTCCTCCAAAACGATCCCAAGCAATACTGCCAAAACTACATAAGAGTAAAAGTACAGCGGCAGTGTCTATAAATTGTGATAGGAATGTTGAGAAATTGTTACGAAGCCATAAATGTTTTCCATTAGTAAATTTTTTCCAAAAGTGATAAATGCGAATGTCTATATATTGAGCTAGCAAATAAGCCATCATACTCGCAAATACAGCTATAGCGGTTGCTCCAAAAACCTTTGTAAATAATTCATCGTTTATAGGTGACCAACTAGTAGCAGGCACAGCCTGAGCAACAGATACTATAAGTAGAGAAAATAAAGAAGCAAATATACCAGCAGTAACGACACGGTTTGCTTTCTTTTTCCCATAAATCTCACTGATAAGATCGGTAATAAGAAAAGTAATAGGATACGGAAGTATACCTACAGAAATCTCAAATGTATATACGCCAAAAAAATCCCAACTAAAGAATTTTTGAAAAATAAGATTGGAAACTACAAGAGCACAGATAAAAAGAGCACCGAGTATAAAATAAATTCTATATGCAAGCTGTAAGTCTTTTAAAGAGCGTTTTGGTGCAGATGGATTCATATTTCTTGATAACTTCAATCCCAAAATTAAAGCATTATGAGAATCTTTTACTTAATTTGTTCATAAATGTTAACGTACTAGCCATCTTGCATACCATTTATTTATCATTAGGAAGTAATCAAGGTAACACTTACGATAATCTGAGTAAAGCAATACAATTATTATTTACTCAGGTAGGAAGAGTGATGAAAATTTCACCTGTATATCTGAGTCCAGCTTTAGGTTTTGAAGGCCCAGATTTTCATAATTGTGTGGTCCGTATGGAAACCAACCTTACTCCCAAAAAGTTATTAAAAAGAGTCTTAGCTATTGAGATATCTATGGGACGTATAAGAGAAGGAGATGGGTATCAATCTAGACCTATTGATATAGATATCTTATTGTATAATGATGAGATTATAGACACGATTGCATTAACGATTCCACATCCTCATATGTGTAGACGTCGATTTGTATTGCAACCATTAGTCGATATTGCAGGAGAATTAGAACATCCCGGTGGAGTTCATACTGAGCCTGGTCGAAGTACGAAAGCATATTCAGAATTATTAGAGATATGTCCAGATACTAGTATTGTAACCAAACAACCCAAATGGCTTAAAAATCCAAAAGATAACCTGTCTCTAGGAAACTATAGTTATATTGTTATAGAAGGTAATATAGGTGCTGGGAAAACAAGTCTTGTAGAGATGATTTCACAAGAATTTAATGCCAAACCTATTTTAGAACGTTTTAAGGATAACCCTTTTTTACCTAAGTTCTATAAAGAACCAGAACGATATGCCTTTCCATTAGAAATGTCTTTTCTTGCAGACCGATATCAGCAATTATTAGATGATATAGGGCAATATGATCTTTTTAAAGATTTTATGATAGCCGATTATGATCGTTATAAGTCGCTCATCTTCTCACAAGTGACTTTACAAGAAGAAGAATATGTGTTGTATAAACGTTTACACGAAATGATGTATCGGGAGATGCCTCAACCTGATTTGTATGTATATTTGTATCAGAATACAGAACGTCTTTTAAAAAATATTAAAAAGAGAGGCCGTAGTTATGAAAAAGATATTGATGCAGAATATCTAGAGAAAATAAACCAAGGATACCTTGACTTTATTAAATCGCAACATCAACTTAATGTAAAAGTTATTGATATTTCAGCGCTAGATTTTGTAAAAAATCGTGAAGATTATCTGCAAGTAGTTAATGAGTTTTAGAAGAACCAAAATCAGTAGCTTCATTAGGTAATACAATATTGCTCTGAAATTTGAGTTATATTGCAAGAGTAATGATTAGCAGGAACATACGTCTAATCAATTCACTTTAGAAATCAAATCTTGATTTCTATTACAAACTTCCCAATCAAAGAGATTAAAGAATCACTTTAATCTAAATTTTAGAGCTATTTGTTGCGCCTTAGCGATCTTAAATAAGTAACAAATACGTTTCTTTTTAATTGTTTATGATGTATGAAGAAGTTATTATTGATTGGGGTTTTAATTAGTTCGTTTTTTTCTGTATCTGCTCAAAATGTGAGTATAGATGGTCGTTTACAACCATTGCTTACTGAGTTTTTTGAGTTGTGTAAAGTCTATGATATAGAGTATTATGATAAGCTATTTGAATTAGAAAGTATAGACGTTGTAAATACACTTACAGTTTCTGAGAATGGGTCTACTTTAGGCATGTTACGTAGAGATGTTCAAGACAAAGTAATTGCTATTGATATTAATTGGATTGCTCAGTTAGATCCTGAGATTTTAAGGGTAGTTGCCTTTCATGAATTTGCACATTACTTTTTAGAATATTCAAAACATGTGTGTGATGATTGCGGACGTATTATGTCGGTAGTAAATTCTAGTTATTTTGAAATTATTAGAGATTGGGATCGTAAAGTAAAAACCTTGTTTGAAAACTCGCCTGCTTATCTTAAACAACAACAAGTAGCTGCAACTAATTAACTTTTATAAGCACTTTCAAATTCTTTAATTAATACATTGATTTCTTCCTCATTATATTTTCTTGAAAAGTGAACAGGAATGGCTTCTTTTACCTGACAATCTTTCATAATTCTCCCCGATTCTGATGAGTAACTATGATAATTGATAATAGCACTTTCTTTATCTTCTATTTTGTAAAAACTTTCTATAAATACTTGATCTGCATTTGTAAATGTTTCTAGTATGTTTCTATGATTTGATGCAGATGCTGCATGATCCATAATTACTCCTAATTTCTTTCCTTTTTTTACATTGATAAGATAAAATAAATCAGAAGCTTTATAGGCATCTTCTCCAATAACGATGTTACATTCAATATCATTTTCTTCAAATGCAGTTTTTAGATCTTTCACCCATTTACCACCTTTAAAATTTCCTTTTTGTAAATCAATTTTGGTGGTATCTCTTCCTTTGAAGAGGTAAGCGATTGTGTCTGTTTTATGATCTAAAATGGTGTAGGTAACTTCAAACACATCATTTTCATAGATATTGGAACTTTGTAGATTCCCAAGAGGAGTGATTTCCCAGAAAGGAGGTTTTAATTCAGCTCTTTTTATGACTCCGTCAGATTGGACCTCTCTAATTTCATAAATGATTGCATCATCTGCGATAAGATTCCAGCGATAACTTTGTATCCTATTTTGTACCTGTTTTGTAATATCTGTAGGGCCACAAATAACGATTCGTTGTTTATTACCTATTTGATGACGTAGTATTGTGTCAAAATTGACAAAGTGATCTATATGTGTATGACTTATAAAGATAGCTTTTGTGTTTTGACACTCTTTTACTGTGAGTGCTTTTGCTTCACCACACTCACAGATATAATTATGAGAATGATTTTCAACACGAATTAAGATACATATATCTTCGTCTTTTTGACTTTTTACTTCTGGAATAAACATAACGTTTTATTGATGCCGTTTTAATTGACATTGCAATGATACTTAATTTTAATAACGTATTGTAGTTGAGTACGCTTTCGCGAAAGCGTACTGAAAAATATTTGTTCTAAATGATATGCTATAAAGCAATACTGTTATTAATTAATAATCAGTTTTTTATTTGAAAAGAAGCCTTTTCCTGAAATCTTTACAAAATATAATCCTTTAGATAAATCACTAATATCTATTATAGGTGTTGGAGTAAAAAGTTCAATTTTTTTTATTGTTTGCCCTAAGTTATTGATAATTGATATTTCTTGTATTATTTTTTTTCAGAATTAGAAATAGTTATACTTTCTTTTGCAGGATTAGGGTATAAGTTAATAGTATTAGAAACTATGCTCGAATTATTTATAGACAGTAGCTCATCTATTGAGACACTATAAAGCTCAAAAACATCATTAGTGTCTTGGTCAGATCTGTAAACAATAGTTGTATTGTCTGTACTTATTTCAAAGGCAAACACATCTCCTTCTTGTGCTAAATCAGCATTAACTCTAACAGAATCTCCCCCATTTATTGGAACATAAAATAATTCTCTTAAATCATTAATGTTTTGCTCAGCTAGATATACAACAAAATTACTGTCGGAGCTTATTTTAAACCCTAAATTAGAACTAACATCTCCATTCTCTGGAAGGTCAGAATTTAATCTCGTAACATCACCTCCAGTTATTGAAACGCTAAAGAGTTCATCAACATTGTCTGTGTTTTGCTCAAGATTAAAGATCACTTTATTACTGTCAGGACTCACTTTTACATCATCCCTTAAGGATATGGAGCTAAAACTTACTCCAGTTGGTAATGGATTATTCAATCGTATAGCCTCACCTCCATTTGTGGAAATAGCAAACAAATCAGCAGCATTAGAGTCCAATTGAAATGCTGCATATATAACAGTAGAATTATCTGGAGTTATCATTATGAATGGCAATACAAAGCCAAATGTTGGAAAATCATTTATTATGGTAGTTGATTCACCTCCTGTAAAAGGGACTCTAAATAACTCTTCATTTCCTAAAGAATTTGTTGCACCATAAATTATAAAACTTTCATCTGTGGGGATAGCTATATTTAAGTCATTTACAAATTCGTTTGACGCTAAATTAGGACGTAGTTGTATTGGTGTTCCACCAGTTATAGGAACATTAAAAAGATCGAATCTTCCACCGTTATTTTGCTCAGCAGTATATATAACATGTCCTCCATTAGGAGTTAATTTATATCTAAAAGCTACTCCACGATTTGCATTAGGAACAATATCACTATTTAATCTTATAGGGTTTCCATTAATAATAGATGTAGCATATAATTCAAAAATATCTTCAGATTCGGTGTTAGCTTCAAAGACTACAGTAGTTCCATCTGGTGTGATTTGAACATTAATAACATCCCCTTCTGTAAATAAAGGAGGGTTAAGTTTTATAGGAGTTCCTCCTAAAATAGGTACACTATATACTTCAAATTTTTCATCTACTTCTTGATCAGCTATATAAATAACATTGTTGCCATCAGGAGTAATTAAAAAACTATCTGGTAAAACATTTCCACCTGATATTAAAGGAGCGTTAAGCTGTATCATATCTCCTCCGTTAATAGAGGCGCTGAATAACTGAATGGGAGATCCAGCTCCTTCGTCTGCTCTAAATACAACTCTAGTGTTATTTGAGTTTATTTCAAAATCTACAAATACTCCACTATTATTATTAGTTCCAAAAGAGTCGTTAATAGTGTTTACAGTACCTCCATTGATGGTAACACTAGATACATTAAATAACGTGAGTTCGATATAAGTTTAGTCAATTCTTTGCAGGTTATCTATATTGATATTTGGTTTAGTTGGATAGAACGCATA
>CAYYSK010000157.1:0-8402 GCA_964474345.1 uncultured Flavobacteriaceae bacterium | reverse complement strand
CCACGCGTATCTAATGCTATAGATCCATCACTCATGATTGTAATCAAACTATATCCAAAAAAAGGAGGAGAATGTGGTACATGACGATTATTAACACTACCGCCATGACCTGCAACAATTTGGTAGGTTCCGCCTTTATAAGGTGCATTTATAGGTTGTGAACGTTCATAGTTATGCTGATGTGCAGAAAGCATAGCAACGACTCTATTTTTTTCAAATGTAGGCCATAATTGTCCGCCTTGGGGTAATCCTCCATGCGTTGTATCTGGTTGACCATTTACATAGTAAGGACGATGTCCTAAGACAAAAATATGATCTATAGCGGTGTCTTTCTTATAGGCTTCTACTTGATTATTTACCCAAGACACAGGTAATTGACCTTCTAATCCATTAGGGTTATAGGTATCGGTATTCATCACAACAAAACCTACATTGTGTCTTGTGAAAGCAAACGTTAATCGATTATCTAGTCCTAATGTATCTGGAGCTGTTGTTCTAGTAACTGGCATATACTTTTTCATATATTTTAACCAAATATCTGTACTCCCTTTAAGAGGAATTTCTCCGTTTGGTGTATACGTTAACATTTCATGATTCCCAGGAACAGCCACCATTTCGATTCCAGATGTGCTAATAGGGTTTGTATCATACAATTGCTCCCAAGCTTTAAGTTGTGAATCTAAATTAGGAAGTGTACTCTCTGCAAGTACTAGGTCGCCTAGAAAAAAGAATAATTCTGGCTTATGGGATAAGTTATCTATATCCTTATAAATACGTTCTAAAGCATACATATTTGCTGTCGAAGGATTTGAAGAAGATTGATTATGTCTATCAATACGGTTACATCCTACAAATGAGAAACTAAAAAGTATAGAGTCTTTTACAATAGATTTTTTGACTTCTTCTTTAATTGTTATAGAAGTTGGTTCTGTATTATTTTTACAACTACTTAAAAGGAGGAGTGTTATAAAACTACTCCAAACAAGAATACGATTCATAATGATATAGGTTAGTACTACGAATATACTATAACCCGTCTCATCATTTATAAGTACAAATACCTGTTTATTATCAGAAATCAATCATTATAAAACTTAGATTTTCCTAGGTAATCTTTAATAATAGCATTCCATTCTTCTCCTATACGCAAAGCAGTTGTTCCATCTATATCATAGAGAAGATCATAATTTGAAAATCCACTTTTAAGAAGCTCTTCAAGGTAAAATAAAGCAGCGCCTATATCTCCTTCTTTTGCACTTAACGATATAGCATTGATAAATGCCTGTTGATTTTCTGGATCTACAAGCGTGCGCAAGACATTCATAAACAAAAGACTCTCTATGGTAGAGTTTTTAGACTTTATTTCATCATAACGCTCTTCTACAATATTTTTCACAAATCCTTTTAAGCGTATAGATGCTTTACGCTCTTGATCATTAGTTGCTGTACTATCAATTTTCTCATCTAAATCTGACATTTGAAAATTCCACCACCCTAAATTGTCAAAATAGGAATTCTTCGAATCTTGACCCAAGTAATATTGAAAATCTTCTGCGAGTAAAATCTCTGCATATTTAACTGTAGTTTGCTTGGATTTTTTTGACTTAAAGGTAGCATTGCCACGTATCGTTTTTAAAAGTTCTTTTTGTAAATCAAGTTCTACCTTGTTTTTATATTGCCCTTTTATATCCTTTACAAACTCAAAAGCCGATAAATGTTTTTGTTTTCTGTACAACAACTCCCCAAAAGCAAGATCAGTTTCATAATATTGCTGTATTTGTTCTTGAGCTGTTTCTTCATTCATTAATATATCTACCATAGCTGCAGATAGAAATCCAGCTTCTGGCCATTCTGATCCTCCTTCATATTCATAAAACCCTGCAAAACTAGTACTGCTTCTAAGTACTGTATGATATCCTCTCATCTTATAATAAAATGGTCCTTCATCACCTGAAATAAGTACGATACGAATTTTAGAATTTCTAGAAAATAATCCATTATCTATATAGGCATCGTTAATAGCAATGATCCCTTTTACTTTTTTACTAAGAGTGGCACTTACGCCTGCTACCAAGGCTCCATCTCCTATACCTGCTAGAATGATATTATTCTCATCAATAGCATAGCTTTCATAGACTGTATTAACAAGTTTTTCTGTTTTTTTAAGGCCTGTTTTTAATGAATCTTTAAAAGGAAAATTAGCCCCTACAATAATACTTTTTGTAAGTTCTGCTCCTATAGTAAACTGTTGTACAGCTCTATCTCCATCTGTTGTTTCTCCAAAAACAAAGACGACAGGATAACTCTCATTTTCATCATAATCTCTAGGTAAGTATAAAGCATATGTATCTTTTTGATCGGTATCTAAAGCTATAGAGCTTATAATAGTGCCTGGAACGATATTTTGTCCCAAAACAGGGATACTTAGTAAAAGGAAGAATAAAATAATGCGCATAAAAAAAATTAAAATTTTGAACAATCTATATCAAATACCGTGCAATAAATAAAGAAACAAAAAAATAAATGGAATTGCCTCATGTATATACCTCTTATTTTTTAGTTACTTTTAAAAACCAAAACTCAATTCATGCGATATTCACTAATTCTTGTTTTCTTTTTGTCTTTTTTGCAACTACAAGCTCAAGACTATTATTACAAACAATATGCTCCATTTAAAACTACTATCCCAACTCCTGCGGAGTTTTTAGGATATGATATAGGTGAGCAACATACACGTCATGATCAGATTGTTGCTTATCTAGAAAAACTAGCTGAAGTATCTGATCGAGCGATCATTAATGAATATGGTCGCACTCATGAACGTAGAAAACTAGTTATGTTTACAGTTTCTACACCAGAGAATCACACTAATTTAGAAAGCATTAAACAACAACACCTCGCTTTTACAAATACCAAACAAAAAGCAACGAACTATAACGAGGTTCCAATTTTCATTCAATTAGGGTACAATGTACACGGTAATGAACCTTCTAGTTCTGAAGCGGCTTTACTTACTGCTTATACCTTGGTCGCATCAGAACATCCAGAAATTACAACATATCGAAAAAATGCTATTATTTTTATTGACCCTACCATCAATCCAGATGGACGCGATCGTCATACACAATGGGCTAACAGTTTTAAAGGATCACCTCTTGTTGCTGATAATATAGATGCTGAACATACTGAAATGTGGCCGCGTGGACGTACAAATCATTATTGGTTTGATCTTAATCGTGATTGGTTACTTGGCATCCACCCAGAAAGCCGTGGGAAATTAAATTGGTACCATAACTGGTATCCTAATGTTGTAACCGATTTTCATGAGATGGGAACAAATAGCACACATTTCTTTGAGCCCATGTTACCTATAGGGAGTCTAAACCCTATTATACCTAAAGAAAATTATGAAGACCTTAATAATCTATTTGCTCCCTATTTTTCAGATGCACTAGATGCTATAGGCTCTTTTTACTTTACCAAAGAAGCTTTTGACGGTACGTATCCTGGTTATGGAAGTTCATATCCAGATTTACAAGGAGCATTGGCCCTTTTATTTGAGCAAGCTAGTAGTCGTGGTCATTTACAAAACACCGATTTTGGAACTATCTCCTTTCCTTTTACAATACGTAATCAATATACATCTAGCTTTGCCACAGTAAAAGCAGCAGTCGAAAATAAAGCAAGACTTCGTAAATACCAGCAAGATTTCTTTATATCCGCTTTCGCGAAAGCAAAAACAGATCAATCATCTGCTTATGAATTTGGAGATCCAAACGATCAGAATAGAACCAAAGCTTTCATCGACAAATTATTATTACATCGTATTAAAACATACGAAAAAGGGAATGGAAAATACATTGTACCTCTAGCTCAACCTCAAAAACGTATGGTGCAATCCATCTTTGAGACATATAATAAATACAGAGATAGTGTGTATTATGATGCAAGTGCTTGGAGTGTAGCAAACTTTTATAATATGCGTTATAAAGGACTTAATAGTGTGCCTCGTCTTGGGAAAGAATTAACCAGCACTCAAAATATAGTAAAGATCACTCCTGTTTCTAAAACGAGCTATGCTTATCTTATTGATTATAATGATTACAATGCATCTGCATTATTATACCATCTTCAAGAAAAAGGAATTAAGGCATCCACAGCATTTAAAACATTTACTGCCAAAACGCAAAATGGTACTGTTGATTTTAATTATGGAACCCTACTCATTCCTGTATCTCGTCAGTCACTTGATAAAGATACCGTTTACAATATCATCTCAGAAGCTCAAACACGCTTTCAAGTACCTATATATGCAACTAATACTAGTTTTAGTGTAAAAGGTATTGATTTAGGCAGTCGCAACTTTGCAAAGGTAGATATGCCCAAAGCTATGCTACTTATTGGTGATGGAACAAATTCCTATGAAGCAGGCGAAGTCTGGCATTTACTAGACACACGCGTACACATGCCTATTACAAAAGTGCTAATGAATAATTTTCGTTTTGCAGATTTGAGTGAATATAATACACTTGTGATGGTGTCTGGTAATTATAATCAATTCTCTAAAGATGTTATTAAAAACATAAAAGATTGGGTCTCTCAAGGCAATACACTTATTACTATAGGGCGCGCCTCTTCTTGGGCTATTAATGCTAAAGTTGCTACTGGAAAACTTACCGAAAAGAAAAAAGATACTACTGAAATTATCGAACGTAAAGACTATGTAGATGCAGGTCCTAATCTTGGAAAACAGCGTTTGGGAGGTGCAATTTTTAAAGTAGATTTAGATATCACACATCCCTTAGGATTTGGGTATACAGATCGTGATCTTCCCGTATATAAAAACAATAATGTATGGCTTGCCCCAAGTAAAAATGAGTACAATACAATTGCAAAATATACAGAAAACCCACATATCGACGGTTTTATCTCAGAAGAAAATTTAGAAGATAATTTAAAACCTTCAGCCTCTTTAGTGGTAAGTCCGCAAGGTGGAGGACGTGTTATTTTATTTGCAGATAATCCAAATTTTAGAGGCAGTTGGTATGGTACAAATAAATTATTTTTAAATGCTCTTTTCTTTGGAACCCTAATAAATTAACAAAGCATAGCGCACACTAATTAAAGTAGTTGATACAAATTTTGAACAGTAAGAGTATGAATGATTTTATTAATTCTATAAAAGAATTTGATTTCGAAACGCTAGGGTTTTCTGGAATCAATGTTTTGTAGGGATGATTTCTAATATCATTAATTCTATTTGCAGTGTTGAGATTTCTAATTTCGAAACTCCAAATCCTACAAAAAGTATTATCAATAATGCACTATCATTAGTAATAAACTCGGTCGTTTATACCCTATGCGCTTTTTTCATTTTAAAAGCAATTCTAGACAAAGATTATTCATTGATTCTTGCTATAGCAATAGTATTGTTAATTTCAAATTTTAATAAAATCATTAAGGTTTACGATCATTGGGTTGATAAAATCATGAAATAGAATTATTACCAACTACATATATATAAAAGAAGTTTGAACACATCGTTGTAATCTTGAAGTTTAAAAAACTAACAGAAATTGCATATTAGTTAGAACTTTTCAGAAAGATAGAAGCAGAGAAATTCAACTCGAATTATGCATTAGAACTTAAAGAGACAGAGACTATAGAACACAATTAAAATGGACAATACACTATTAATAGAACAAGAATTCAATGCACCAACAGAAATCGTTTGGCGTGCAATTACTGAAAAGGAGTTCATGAAAAAATGGTATTTTGATATCTCTGATTTTAAACTGGAAGTAGGCTATAAATTTCATTTTGAAGGTGGCCAAAAAGGTAAACGTTATGTACATGTATGTGAAGTTTTAGAAGTAATACCTCTCAAAAAACTTAGGTACTCATGGAAATATAAAGGATATACTGGTCTTTCTAGTATCACGTTTGAATTATATACTGTTGATGAAAAAACTAGAGTAAAACTTATCCATCAAGGAATTGAAACATTTACAAATCCAGATTTTATTCGAGAAAATTTTGTTATTGGATGGAAATATCTGATTCAAGAGTCTTTAAAAGAATTTTTAGAGAATGGAAAAGCGCTTAGATATTGGTAGTAAAAACATAGGATTAGAATAACAAACACAAATTGTAGTTAACAATGAGTTATCCAATTTCTTTAATCTCTTCAGGAAACAAACGAACATATCAAAGACGTTAATGCGATACAATAAAACGCCTTAAAACATTAAAAAAAAATCTAATTAATGTATCTTACCAGCTTATCTAAAGGTGAAAATTATGCAAAGCAATAAGATGCTAACTTATATAAAAGATGTAATAGAAAATATGCCAATTGACTGGTTAAATCTAACAACACATCGACTAGATATTTATGATGAAAAATTGGCGAAAACTCAATTTTTAGAACAATTTGAAACCTTATTTAATGATACTAATTCAGAATCGTCTTCACTCAATGAATTACCAACTGCATATGATTATATCCGATTAGGTCATCCATTATCTTGTATTCTAGAATGGGTAGTTGCAAGCTTAAATAAGCTAAAAGCAGAAAATGTAATCAGTTTTTCATCAAAGACGATACCTATTTTAGCCGTTTTAAGAAAAAATTTACTAGTAAATAAAAACACTCAAATTATTTATAATAGTGAATTACCAGACTTTTTTGATCTTGACCTGGTAAAGAACATATATGGGTATACATTTGATATAAGAAAAATTGAAAATACTGAAGAGATTTCTGCATTTAATGGCAGTACAATTTTCATTTCTCAACAAGAAGATATTTGTAATTTTGATCTTCACCCAAATGTCGATTTTTTCATCAATATCCACCCTAATTTAGGTAGTATTATATTAATAAATGGAGAGCAAAATGAAAGCTATATCTCAGAAATTCAACATGTAAGAAGGAGAGAGACTATTGCAATGACACCAATCAACACGCTAGCTGCCTTAAATTACTTTTTAAAGCAATCTCAGGTTGATCCTAAAAATAGTAATAATGAGGCTAATAAAGCATTAGTCTTAAACTCGATAAAAAATATTACTGGTACAAATATCAAGGCCCTTGTTGGATCCAGTGGATTGTCTATGCAATACGCAATTGTAATGGGACTAATACACGATGCGTTCGAAAACCATAAAGGAAAGGCCATTAAAATTATAGTTCCTCCAAATTGTTATGGAGGAACAAATGATCAAGCTAGACGTGTTGCTGCTTGTAATGATACTATTGAAGTAATGGATTTACCTGTAGATGGTGGTAAAGATATGGTACAAAGTATTGATATAGTTTTGGAAAAAATTGCTAAAGAAGATGCTATCCCGTATATAATTGCAGAAATTCCAACAAATCCTAGGGTCGAAGTTCCAGATCTTATAAAATTAAAAGATGTTTTAAGCAAGAAACGTACAACTAAAAATGGTGAAAATGCCATTGAACCCGTTTTTATTTTAGATCAAACATTTTGTCCTAATGTTCACTTTTTAGGTGAAGGTGAAATACTCTCTTCGGTTAAAACCATTGCATATGTTAGTGGATCTAAATTTCCAAGTGGCGGTAAATGTACGGCTGGTTACTGTGTAGCAAACAATAAATCCAAAGACTTGATGGAAAAAATAGAATTACATCTAAGGCTTTGTGATAATGAAGCTACAAACCTTCAAATGGAAATATTAGCAACACAATTACCTTCAATGAATCAAAGAATTCATGAGGCTTATAAGAATACACGTGAATTTGTAAACTTTATCAACCATACATTACCAGGTGCGAAAATCAATTTTGTATCAGAAGAATTAGCAAATAAAGGGTTTACCCCATCAGTATTTTCATTAGATCTTCCTACTAAAGGTGATACAGACGAAGAAAAAGAAACATATAAAAGAGCGTTAAATCTTAAATTAATCAATTTAATGATTAATAAAATACCTCTTGAAAGCAAGTTCTGTGTAAGTTATGGGCAGTTAAAAGGATGTTATTGGACCATTCCGGCAACTTCAACGCAAGGAACGACTAAAGAAAGTGATAAAGATTATATCGTACGAGTAGCTCTTTCGGCTAATTTGGATTTTGAACTTCACAAAAAAGTATTTTTAGATTTTGTTGAAAGTATATAATTCCTTTTTTGTTAGTATTTGAAAATTCCTACGCATATCCTTTGATTCGTTTTCTATTTACTAACTTAGAACCTAATCATCCTCAAATATATTGATAGTGATTTGAAAACTTAAAAGGAAATGAAAAATCTGGTATACATATTGGCTTTAGTAGTAATTACAGCCTCATGTAATTCACAGACAAAAAGAAATGAACTGGATTTGCAACAAAATTTTAGACTTTAAGTTGAATGATTATGCTGCCTGATTGTTATTAT
>CAYYSK010000156.1:0-8439 GCA_964474345.1 uncultured Flavobacteriaceae bacterium | reverse complement strand
GGAGTAATCCAGGTTGTGCTTACTATTGCTGTTGCTTTATGCGATTGTACGTGTAAACTATCTATAGTAATTTCGTTTAGCTTTGCATACGAACTCAATAATCCATCAGATACCGAAATTTCAAGCATAAATTGAGATAACTCTTTTTGACTTTTGGGATTGAGGTACGTATATGCCTTTTCAAACTCTTTAAAATCCATAGCATCGTAATAAGCTTTGATTACATTTTCTGGACGTATTTGAGTAGCATTTTTTATATAAAGTTGATATCCTCCATAGATACATACTCCAAAAAGAAATAGACCCCACAGAAGCGAACTCCTATATACACTTCTTAAAAAAGGAAGATAGGCCGGCGTAAATTTAAAATAAACAGGAGTTTCATCCCTAAATACTGATGTAACTCTCCATAAAGAATGAAGTACTATTAAAAATACGATAATCACCGTACTTATGGGAACAATACCCCATAACAGTTTTTGATACGTAGGGATATCATCTTTAGGTAATAAAGAAGGTAATGGAGTGATTCCTGCTTTTTCCCATACAGCAATACCATTTTCTAAGATACTCAATCGATGCCAACCAGTAAAATAGAGTAAAGGATCATAAAATTTATCATTAGAAAACACATACTTTAAATGATATTTTTCTGGAGCAGTCAGAAATTGTTGTAAAGAACCGATACCTTCTACACCTCTGTATTTTGAATTTTCTAATCGTTCTACGGCTCTAGAAGTGAGTTCAGGAAGACGCCTTGCTGAGTGATAATTGCCATCTACTGTAGTAGCTTTGGTTTGTGTAGATAACCATGCCATTTGATCTCCAAACCCCAACGGTAAATATCGCCATTTATCATGATCATCTTGATGTAAGAAATTAACAATAGGCAACATATTAATAGCATCAGGTTGTGAGGGTCTGAATTTTCCTAATGTCATTGTAAATATGGCTAAAAAGATAAATAAACAGACTAGAAGTCCACCAGAAATCCTGTGCCATACACTTCCCCACTTGGATTGTAAATAGGTTTTTAAATCCCCTTCTACAAATCTGAAGGCAAACTCTCCAAAAACAGGTAAAGCCATAATAGAAGCCCATAACGTAAAGCGATCCAATGTTAAAATATTAAATGCGTTTTCTCCTAGCATTTTTAAGGGAAGTGGTGTTGTACCTCCTGTTCCTAAAATAAATAATAACGTAAACGAAATTCCAAAAAACAATAAACGTTTACTATAAAAACGATAGATAAAATAGGGAAATAAGAATAATAGAATACCCCAAGGGATGACAAAAAAGACAAGCCCTGATGAGGTTATTTCTATAAAATTATCTCTAGATCCATGTGGAATAGGAACTTGAGTAATCGGATTGTTCTTAGTATTAATCCAATAGGGTAAAATGCACCCTATGATTAGGACGAGTGATGAAATCCCAAATAGGATAATACGTTTGAGATGTGTTTTTAATGCTTTCGCGAAAGCTAAAAAAGTAACGTTCTTATAGGAATCTCCTGTTCCCCTTGCAACGTCCATAATTACCATCCCGATAAGTGGAAATATAAAAAAGACCATTCCAAAAATAGGAGTTACATGATGTGAAGTTACTGTCACTGCTAGTAATGCAAGTGCCTTAAGTAATATACGTAAACGCCCAATCTTGAGCCAAAGGTAAATTTCAGGTAACGCGTGTAGTAAAACAGAAATACCTATGATACTAGGTAATTGACCAAATATATGAAGGGTTTCTACAAACGAAGAAGAAAACACTGCTAAGATAGCTGCATACCCAGCTACTCGTTTATTAGGAATCACTACTTGTGTAAAACGATACACTCCTGTGATAAATAGAACCACTCCTATAAGCGCGACGGTAAACATTCCAAACTTTAAACCTCCTATATAGGACAATAATGCAATGCATTGATGTACAAGTGGTGGATATCCCATTACAGTAAAACCAGTGTACCAACTATAATTCCATGGTTCAAACCAACTAGTGGCATAATGATTTGCAAAAAACAAATGAATAAGTGCATCATATGTTTTTTCTAATGTAAAAAACATCGATGTCCCGTGGAAAATCATTCCTAGGAGTACTGCTATAATGAGATATTTATTTGTTTTAGATGGCTTCATAATTGGGGTCGAAGATAGTAATAGCAAATAGTGCAAATAGTATAACTTCTTGTTATTCTCAAAGATACGTGATTCGATGAATGGTTCATCTATCGACAAACGGTATTGAACGACACTTCACAACTACCCATCGAAAAGCAAGGAAATTTTCTGCATTCTCACGATATGTTTGCCCTGTAAGTAACAAATAAATATCTAAATCTAAAGCCCCAGAAATTATGAAAACAGGAATTATCATCCCATGTTATAATGAGGAAAAGAGACTGAACCAAGAAGCATTTGTTTCTTTTATTAAAGAGCATCAAGACTACCATTTATGTTTTGTAAATGATGGAAGCAAAGACAATACTTTAAAAGTGCTTCATACCATGAAAGACCTAGCGCCTCACCAAATCAGTGTTGTTGATGTAAAGAAAAACTCAGGTAAGGCAACTGCTGTACGTGCAGGAGTGCGTTTTTTATACAGTATGGATACTATATCCTATATAGGATTTATAGATGCTGATTTATCTACTGATTTTAAGGATTTTAAGGATTTAGTTAAAACCTTAAAATCAGAAGAGAAGTTATCTGTTGTTTTTGGTTCTCGTAATAAAGAAAAAGGAGGAGGGATACAAAGAGATTTTTTTAGAAATCTATTTTCAAAATGTATCAAACAATTTATATTACTGATTTTAGGATTACCTATACGTGACACACAATGTGGCGCAAAAGTTTTCAAGAAGCATATCGTTCCTATCGTATACGGGCAAGCATTTGTAAGTAGGTGGTTATTTGACGTTGAGATTTTCTTGAGATTAAAAAAACATTTAGGAAAGTCAAATGTAATGACTCATATTTTTGAACAACCTCTTATGAGATGGGTTCACGTGGATGATTCAAAACTAGGAATGAAAGATGCTTTAGAAATTCCGGCACGTCTTGCACATATATGGATGGCATATCGTCTTAATCCAAAAACTAACACGATGAACACTACATATTCTTCTCAAGTGCTAAACTTAGAAAATACAACTCCAGAATTATCAATTGCTGCTTAATATTTTATTCGCTGATACTATAAAATTACATTAAAAACCATACTGTCATGATTGCATATCCCATAAAATTTGCTCCGATACTTAAAGAAAAAGTATGGGGCGGTCGTAAATTAAATACAATATTTAACAAACCGTCCTCACAAGGATCTGTAGGAGAAAGCTGGGAGATTTCTGGCGTAAAAGACAATATCTCTCAAGTGAGTAATGGTATTTATCAAGGAAAAACATTGAATGAATTACTACAAGATCACAAGGCAATGTTCTTAGGAACTTCTCATTATAAAGTGTTTGGAGATACATTTCCGCTACTTATCAAATTTTTAGATGCAAAAAAAGATCTTTCTGTACAGGTACATCCAGATGATACCATGGCAAAGAAGTATCACAATTCCTTTGGGAAAACAGAAATGTGGTATATCATAGACCATGAAAAAGATGCAGAGATTGTATTAGGGCTTAAAGAAACACTAGATGATCTTAGTGTATTATCTAATATAACTGCTTCAAATGTAGACACAGTTTTTAATACAGAAAAAGTACATAAAGGAGATACCTATTATATCCCTGCAGGAAAAATACATGCTATAGGGGCTGGTGTTCTTGCTGCAGAAATTCAACAAACATCAGATATTACGTATCGTGTATATGATTGGGATCGTCCTGATGCCTCTGGAAATCTCCGTGAGTTACATACAGAAAAAGCCATTGCCGCAACAAAAAAAATGCCTCATAGATCAAGAAAGGATTATGCTATTGGCCCTAATGAAGAAGTAGACCTTGTGCATTGTGATTACTTTACTACTAATATGCTGCGTATATCTTATTGCCATACAAAAGATTATAGCCATCTAGACTCTTTTGTGATCTTTATGTGTGTAGAAGGGACTACAACAATAGGAGTTAATGGGAAAACAGAAACCTTACATACAGGAGAAACTGCTCTTGTTCCAGCTTGTGCAAATAATGTGTTTTTTACATCGCATAATGCAAAGTTATTAGAAGTATATATTTAATATTGATATCTTCAATTTAGATTCAACTTGAATTCTACATTAGAAATGGTATTAACTATAGCAGTGCTACACTAAAACCAAGAAAACATTAACGCTTATTACAGTTTTTTACTTCATAACGAAGCTTTAACCTTAATCACGAAGTTCTAATGCATAATCCAGATAAAAAAAGAATCAAGATTCTAGCTTAGTCTATTGTGAAGATCTAAGTAATGAAGCAATCTTGATTCTGTATACGATAATTTATCCTAAGATTTTTGTTTGTCTGCGATAAAAAGCATCTTGCTGTCGCTTCATAATCTCTTTGGCCATCTTCTTTTTATAACTATAGAGTTCTTCTTCATTAGCCATATCTGTATAGATACGATCATTTAAGATGTGATCTGTCTCGGTAAGGATTTTACGTTGTGCTGCTTTTTGTGCACTCCATGCTTTTATTGTAGCCTCATGATCTGCTAGTTTTATATCGTATTCCCCCATAGGAGAGATGAGTTTTGAAAATATTGGAGCTGTCTCAATGGCGAGAAATAATAAGAATATAAATAGGGATGGAAGCCAAGGTAATTCTTTCATGGCATCTATACGCGCCATTAAACCATCAAAATTATTAATAATAGGTTGACTAGTACTTACGGCATTATTAAACTCATCTTTGAGGCGTATTTTTTCTGCCTCGGCAATAGCTATTTTATCAGCATTGGCAGTTTTTAACGTAGTGAGTTCTGCTAGAGCAGCATCGTGTTTATCGCGTTTTTCTTGATATACAGGACCTTTTCCTAAGAGTTCTGTCCCGGCAGTACCTTCAGCTTCGGCGATATAAATTTCATATAAATTATTGACTTCTGTTTCTTTAGTAGCAATCTCTGTTTTAAGATCGACTATTTGAGTATCCAGTTTGTTTATTTCTGGAGTATAAGCTGCAAGAATTTCTCCTTGATTTTGAACTGTAAATTCATTCTTTTGACTCAACATAACACGGTCAATTTCTTTTTCAAAGATTTTGAGTTCCAAAGGTTTTGAAATAACAATAGCAATAATAACAGCTAGAATGAGTCTTGGAATAGCCATTCCAAACTCTTTCCACCAATTGTCTCGTTTTTTTAATGTAGAGACAATGAAACGATCTAGATTAAATATTACAAATCCCCAAAGGATACCAAAAAGAATAGCACGATATCCATTGTCAAAAATAGTGTAAAGGGCATACGTTGCAGCGATTGAGGCTAGTACTGCTGTAAAGAATACTGTTGCGCCTATACCTGCATACTTGTTTTTTTCGCCACGAGAACATGTGTCTAGTACATCTCTGTCTGCCCCTGAACAGAGAATGAAAAATTGCTGTATCATAAAAGTATGTTATTATTCGCTAGAAGCGAAATAGTTGATTGATGATGTTGTGCCTATAAGAACGCAAAAAGTATAAAAATGTTACATTTTCTTGTAAAGAAGTTCGTTGTATACAAGTAAGAAGATCTATCTATTAGAATACACTAATTGTTTTTTTACACGCTTTTTAAAAATTAAAATACCAAATATAACAAAGGATATGATGATACTGCTTACCCCTATATAATGTATGATTTCTGGAGTCACTTCTTCAAATTCACCTTTTAATCCGAATTATGCATTAGAAAATCTATTACATCACAAAACCACTGCAAGCACTATCACTACGTTGTATTTTTTACTTTAACCATAGCGATGCTATGCCGAAAATAAGAAGACACTAGTGTTTATCGTAGTTCTGCGCTTCATTACGAAGTTCTAATGCATAATTTGGGTTTAAATTTTTGAAATAGTGAATCTATTTAAAATAAGTATATTTAGTATCAATCAAAATAATTGAAATGAAAAAACAGTTGCTATTTCTTATAATTTTTACCTGTGTCACATATTATGGATATACGCAGACCCTTTATTATGGATTTCCTGATAGTGAAAAAGATGCAGAAATTACATTTACAGATGGACATTTAGAGACAGGAAAAATTTACGGTTTTATAGATCGTAGATCTATATATTTAGATGTAGAAAATCCATTTAAAAGTATTGAGAGAAGATTAAATCTTACGGATAAAATATTCCATTTTGATAATGGAGATGGTAATAAAAGAAAAATAAAATCTGATCAAGCTAAAAAAATAAAAATTACTGAAAATGGAAAAGATATTTTTTATGAAAGACTTTATGTCAAAACAGTAAATTCAAAAGGAAAAATCATTGACTTAAAAAGACAAGTGTGGCTCCCCTACTTTTACTTAGACCATCAAATAGGTATTTTGGGTTTAAACATGTTGGATATAAATAAGAATTATGCAGGAACTTTAGTTTTTTTGAAACGGGTAGAGGAAGATTTTGTTATAAACTCTATCGATTATAATCGATTGAATATCTTCAATTTTTCCAAATTTGACGATAAAATGTATGCTGTTTTTAGAGAAACATTCAGAGATTGTAAAGCTACCGTTGAGTACATAGATTATTTTTCGAACCTCAAAGGGAAAAAAAAGAAAAAAATCAGAAAAGAAATGATGGAAAAATATAAAACTACATCTATTGATGAAGGAGGTGATTTAATTGAAAGACAGCAAAAAATTGCATTAACTGCTCCCCTGTTTTTTTTAAATCATTACAATCAAAATTGTCCAGATACTGATTAAAATATAATGCTTTTCTAAATTAGAGTCCTATAAATAATCCTCATTACAGGTAGCTCAACCACCATTTGTCTTTATTGTTTGCTTTATATCTCATATATCGTTTACAAAAAGGGTAGAGTACTGCGATTATAACGATCCAAATAATATATACTGTAAAAAGAGAGTATCCATAACCAGATAAACTTCTGTTAGAATCAAAAATCATTAATTTCCAATCTTTTCCAGTAACTAATAATCCTATTATTGCTCCTAAGTGAACAAACAAAATATGTAGTATGTAATAGAAAAAAGGAACTCTTCCAAAAACCAAAAGAAAATCAGTTACTTTATTTTTAATCTTTTCTATGGCATATAAAAATAAGAATGCGGGTCCTAGTGTAATTAATAAAAATAAGAGTGAAGGAGGGTACTTTGATACTTTAAAGAAAGAGACGATAGTCTTTGTTATCGTATCTCCTTCTATCCAATGTGCACTATCTCCATAAATATTAAACGTTCTTAGAATAAAGAATAAAACTATTGTACTTACTCCTAAATATAAAAGCCATTTTTTACGTAAAGTTATAGAACTTCCAACTTTATAAAAAGAACCAAAACAATACCCTAAAAGCATAACTCCGATCCACGGTAATACGGGATATGCAAACCATACAAAATGATTTTCTGAGAGACTAAATCCTCCTGGATGATGCAGTATATTCCATAAAACAGATACAATACCTCGACCTTCAAAAGTAATACCATCTAGCATATTGTGGCCTAATACTATTAGAAGTCCTACTACTAAGATGATACGTTTTGGAAGATGAATAGCGCCACCTAATACGATCATAGAAAATCCAATAGCCCATATCACTTGAAGATTTGTAAAGCCAAATGATATATCAAACCACCATAAGAAATTATTAAGTATAATCTCAACAATAATAAGCCATATACCTCTGGTTATTAAAAATTTTGATAACTCTCCAGATGTTCTTTTAGCTCCATATAAGTATGCAGATGTTCCAGCAAGAAAGACAAAAACTGGAGCACAATAATGAGTGATAAAACGAGTAAAAAATAGAGAGATCGTTGTGGTTTCTAAATTTTCTGGAAAGTTTCCTGCTAATGCATTAAAATGATAATAATCACGTACATGATCTAATGCCATAATCACCATAACCAATCCTCTTAATATATCTATAGATTCAACACGTTTTGAAAGTACTTGCGTCATTGTATTTTACTAGTTATTTATTTTTTTATAAAATGTAAGTTTTTAACACGTCCAGCAGAAGCCCTAAACTCTTGCTGATTTTTTGTAAAATCAAATGTCATAAATCCGGCTATATTAAAAGTGTTTTGATTTGCCCTGAGACTGCTTTGACAAATGCAAATACCAGAAAAACAGATAAAATGATTGATTTGAATTTCATGATGAATGATATTATAATAGATATTAAGCGAAACAAGATATGTGCTTAGTTTGCAAAAAGGATCTTTTGTAAATATATAAAAAGAAGATATATCTGATTATCTATGATATAGTTAAACCCGAATTATGCATTAGAAAATCTATTACAGCTTGAATGTATTGCAAAATATA
>CAYYSK010000155.1:0-8498 GCA_964474345.1 uncultured Flavobacteriaceae bacterium | reverse complement strand
ATTAGCTAATAAATTTGCTGAGCTCGATGGACGTCGTCCTCGTATTATGATTGCAAAAATGGGGCAAGATGGTCATGATCGCGGCGCCAAAGTGGTAGCCACAGGGTATGCAGATATAGGATTTGACGTTGATATAGGGCCTTTATTTCAAACACCTAAAGAAGCTGCAAAACAAGCCATGGAAAATGATGTCCATATTTTAGGAGTATCATCCTTAGCTGCTGGTCATAAAACACTAGTTCCTAAAGTTATTGAAGAACTTACAAAATTAGGGCGTCCCGATATTATGGTTATTGTAGGTGGAGTAATACCTCAACAAGACTATCAATTTTTATTTGATGCTGGGGCTGTAGCAGTTTTTGGACCTGGAACAAAAATAAGTGAAGCTGCTATTGGTTTATTAGATATCATGATAGCATCTCTAGAATCGTACTAAAAAATCTTAATAATAAACTTCTAAAAAAACAGGTATTATTACTTGTTTTTTTTTGAAGTAAACAGGCTATTATTGCATTAATAATAGGAATGTGTAATCCTTGGAGGAGGCTTATACCTATACCTTACGCTCCACCTTCTTATTATAAAAAGCCATATATCACACTTTAGTTATTATTTTCTTCTTCAAAAAAGCAAGGAGAAATAAGTAACTTAAAATACTGGTTATACGGTATATAAATAAAAAAAAGTACATTAGCGCTTGAAACTATTAACCTATTTAAAAATTTATCATGAAAAAATTATTCTTATTAGCTTTTGCTATGATGCTATGTATAGCATGTAGCACAGAAGAAGAAATAACGACTAACGAAGACACAAATCTCGAAGTAGTTCTTGAAAACTATAAAGGAATTTTTACAACGACAGATGGTCAGAACAGAGGAGCACTTGATGTGACACTTTCTGAAAATGGACGCTCTGCTAGCGGTAGTCTTACACTAGCCACTGGAGAAGTAATTACTATTTTCACAGATCAAGTAACAGATTTAGGAAATATCAAAGAAATGACATTTACATCAACTGATCTTTCTTTTACAATGACTACTGGAGAAGAAGGTGAAACCGTAGATATAGGCACTGTAATCTTTAGAGGTCTTGAGAGTTCTATTTTAGCAGGAAGAAGTACAGAAAGAGCTCCATTAAGCCCTATTGTAGGGTCTTATACATGCCCTATGTGCCCAGTCCCTCTAGATAATACAGCTGTTGAGACATTTAATCTTTTGGTATCTCCCGCTGACATGAGTGGTAATTCTACCATAGCATCACAAACTACGCTTGCAGGAACTATCTATAATGGGGTAGCTACACAATCAGGATGTGTTGTTAATGGAAGTCAAACTACCTGTAACCTAAATAGTGGTACTGTAACTGGAGTAACTGGTGTTGCATTTAACCCAGGTGGTGGTGATGTAACTTGGAGTGGAATGCACACTTTTGACAATGGTCCTTCTAGTGGTAATGATTGTTCTACAGTATCAGGAACGTGGCAATGGGTTTCTAGTACCATAGGAACCGTTGGAGGTGCTTTGATTAGTAATAATAGCGGTGATTGTCCTCTTCCACTTACTGAATTAATCTTTGAAGATTTTGAAGATAGTACTGTAGGATATATTGTAAGAGATGAGTCTAATGGTGTTGATCGAGGTGAAAACACAAGTGATAGTATGGCTACCTCTGGAGGAGATTATATAGGGAGAGTATCTGCTTCAAATTTCCCTGCAGGTGAATTCCAACTTATTAATGTACAAGGGTCTAGTGTTTTTGGCGCTGGAGATGTAGACGGTACTCCTTCACCTTGGTTAACTTCTTCTGATAATGCTTCTGTACGCTGGGACAACGTAAATGTCAGTGGGCTTTCTACATTAACAGTTTCTGCTCTTATCGCTGAAAGACGTGAAGCTGGTAGTCCTACACCTTTTGATATTCGTGCTGGAGCAGGTATGAGTATAGAAGTTTCTTACAACGGAGGAACTTCTTGGGTTCCTATCTTTGCCGCTGTAGGTCCTCAACCTGGTAATGCACAAACTAACGCTCAAGTGGATGCTAATCTTGATGGAGTAGGTGACGGTGCATTTATAGATGATACTCTTACAGAATATAGTGCTACAGCACCAACTAATGGTAATACTACAATGAGTGTCCGTTTCTTCTTCTTAGATCTTGATGCTGGACATGAAGATTTTGCTATAGATAATGTAACTATTTCTGGAAATTAATATCAAATATTATAAATCAAAAATAAAGGCTATCAAATTCTGATAGCCTTTATTTTTTGTCTTTTTCTCTTATCATAAGAACTAAACATTAACATTCTATTTTTTATCTTCGCTCATAAACTCAAACAACCCCTGTGCTATTTAACTCCTTTGATTTTGGATTGTTTCTCCCTATAGTATTTATCCTCTATTGGATACTAGGGAATAAACGCATACAAGGTCAAAATGTAATATTATTAATAGCTAGTTATTTTTTTTATGGCGTTTGGGATTGGCGTTTTTTAGCACTTATTGTTGCTAGTTCTCTTGTAGATTTTTATGCCGGAAAATATATTGCTAAAGCAAAAACGAAACAACAAAAACGACTCTGGTTATATAGTAGTCTTAGTTGGAATCTCGGTGTTTTATTTGTTTTTAAGTATTACAATTTCTTTCTAGGCAACTTAAAAACACTATTCGAACTTCCAGAAAATACTTTTACAACACTAGATATTATTATTCCAGTAGGACTTAGTTTTTACACCTTTCAAACGATAGGGTATACCATAGATGTATATCGTAAAAAAATTGAGCCAACTCAAGACATTCTAAAATTCTTATGTTTTGTGAGTTTCTTTCCGCAACTCGTTGCAGGTCCTATAGAGCGTGCTAGTAAATTATTACCTCAGTTTAGTAAAGAACGTTCTTTTAGGTATGATAAAGCAAAAGATGGACTACGTCAATTACTCTGGGGACTTTTTAAGA
Organism: uncultured Flavobacteriaceae bacterium; assembly: GCA_964474345.1. Lineage (GTDB taxonomy): Bacteria > Bacteroidota > Bacteroidia > Flavobacteriales > Flavobacteriaceae > Dokdonia. Next base: position 5,541 of record CAYYSK010000155.1, on the reverse strand, counting down.
AAATAGTAGTTGCAGACAATATTGGGGTTGCTGTATTTGCCATATATAATCATCCCGAAGAGTATGGTTCTCTTACTATTATCTATGGAGCTTTCTTATTCTTATTTCAGTTATATGCAGATTTTTCTGGGTATTCAGATATAGCTATAGGTACGGCTAAGCTTTTTGGTTTTGATTTAAGTACAAACTTTAAACTTCCGTATCTAGCCAATAGCGTTACAGGCTTCTGGCGTAGATGGCATATTACCTTATCAAAATGGTTTCAAGATTATGTATATGTACCATTAGCTAGAGGAAAAGCATTAGGTTTTTTTTCAAAGTCGTCAAGAAAAGCAATAAGTCTTCTCATTACCATGGGATTAATTGGCTTATGGCATGGAGCAAACTGGACCTACCTTGCATTTGGGTTATTACATGGAGTTCTTATTATTATAGAAGGGACAACCATTACTCGTAAAGGTAAAAAAATGAAGTTGCATCAATGGTTAGAAATGGGTGTGTTTTGGTCAAAATTCTATACAGTTACATTTTTAGTAGTGTCGCTGATTTTCTTTCGCGCAAGCTCATTAAATAAAGCTATTATAATGCTTAAAGAGATTATTACTCAAAACATTGCCTTTTACAATTTTGATTTTATCATAGGTAAGAAAATTGTATTTCTTATCATTATGATTATGGCAGAAGTTTGGAGAAAACGATATACGCATCCATTTATGAATTTAGAAGGTGTATTTCCTAAAATAGTGCGATGGGGGATTTATTATATTTTAATATTTGCAATTATCAGATATGCTAGACCTCAAGAAGAGTTTATTTATTTTCAATTTTAATGATTAAAAAATTTCTCATACATATCTTTATTTTCTTGATTCCAGTAGTCATTGGATATCTGGTTATAGAGAATTATACACGTAATTTACCACTTACCCCAAAAATAAAATCTGATTTTTATAACAAATATCAAAATGATATTGAGGTATTAGTTTTAGGGGCATCACAAAATAGAGATGCTATTAATCCTGAGTTTTTATCTAAAAAAACATTAAACATTGCATTTCCAGATCAAGATTACTATGTGAGTTCTAAACTATTAGAACAAATAGCCCCTAAACTTCCTTCATTAAAAACCGTTATAGTTCCTATTTCATATGGGCATTTTGAAACAGCTCCAAATCAAAAAGAAACTTGGAAAAACAGCATATACCGTCATTACTTTGGAGTAACAGTCTCAGATAAATTCACCTATTTTAAAGACAATTTCTTATATATTAGTTTTCCTAACTATTACACTGGAAAAATAAATGAACACAGAAACGGAAAAAGTGCATTAGATTGTAATCAATACGGTTATAATAAAGATGTAAGTAAATCTTTATTTTTTAAATTACAATATGACAGCCTAGCTATTGAAAGCCATGCTATTCATAGTACTCCTTTAAAGCAAAATATTGATTTTATACCTGAAAACTTAAAACAACTAGAAGCTATATTAAGGTTCTGCAATGAACAGAATTATAACATAATTCTCCTAGAGACACCAACCACTTCTCGTTTCAGAAAACAAAGAATTCCTGAAGTTTTACGTAGAAAAGATAGTATACTATTATTGATGAAGACCAAATACACTATACAATATATAGATGCTAATTCAAATAACACATATTCTATAAAAGATCATAGAGATAATAATCACCTAAGTCCTTTAGGTGCAGAAAAGCTTACTAAGTATCTTGAAAAGATAATACATTGATATTATAAATTAATTTAAGGAATCCATTTTTTATCAAAATTAGGCGCACGTTTTTCTAAGAATGCATTTCTTCCTTCTTTTGCCTCATCTGTCATATATGCTAGACGAGTTGCTTCTCCAGCAAATACTTGTTGTCCAACCATGCCATCATCAGTAAGGTTCATTGCAAATTTGAGCATTTTAATAGATATAGGAGATTTTGCTAAGATTTCTTGTGCCCATTCATAAGCAGTATCCTCCAATTCTGCATGAGGAATTACTGCGTTTACCATTCCCATTTCATAAGCATCTTGTGCAGAATAATTACGTCCTAAAAAGAAGATTTCTCTTGCTTTTTTTTGCCCAACCATTTTGGCAAGATATGCAGATCCATATCCCCCATCAAAACTAGTTACATCAGCATCTGTTTGTTTAAAAATAGCATGCTCTTGACTTGCCAATGTAAGATCACATACAACATGTAAACTATGACCGCCTCCTACAGCCCATCCTGGAACTACAGCAATTACGGCTTTAGGCATAAATCTAATAAGTCGTTGTACTTCAAGAATATTAAGTCTATGATATCCATCTTCTCCTACATAACCTTCTTTACCACGAGCATTTTGATCGCCTCCACTACAAAAGCTATATACACCATCTTTTGATGAAGGACCTTCTGCCGAAAGTAATACTACTCCTATAGAAGTATCTTCATTGGCGTCATAAAATGCATCGTACAATTCACTTGTAGTTTTAGGGCGAAAAGCATTGCGAACATTAGGTCTGTTAAAAGCAATTCTTGCAACTCCGTTACTCTTTTTATATGTGATATCTGTATATTCTTTGGCAGTTTTCCAATCTGGATGTGTCATAAACCCTATTTTAGCGTAAAAATAACCCTTTATTCGTATTCATAGAAATGAAAAAGTTGACCTTTTATATTATTCTTGTTTTTGCTTTCGCGAAAGCGGGATTAGCCCAAGAAAACAATAGTGCATATATCTTTACTGATCTTATTGACCTTGAAGCAAATCCAGTAATAAGTCAAGGGAATACTGGAACCTGTTGGAGTTTTTCTACCTCATCATTTTTAGAAAGTGAAATCAAACGTCTTACTGGTGAAACTATAGACCTTTCTGAGATGTATACTGTGAGAAATACTTATCCTATGAAAGCCGAAAATTATGTGATGCGTCAAGGAAAGGCACAGTTTAGTGAAGGGGGACTTGCTCATGACGTCATCAATAGTGTTGAAAGATTTGGACTCGTACCTATAGATGCATATACGGGACTTGTATCAACTGAAAACAGACACAATCATGCTGAAATGGTAGCGGTCATTGGGGCAATGCTTAATACCTATATAGAAAATCCAGGAAGAAAATTAAGTAAGAAATGGAAACCTGCAGTAAATGCAATACTTGACACATATTTAGGAACACAAGTGGAACAGTTTTCATTTAATAATAAAGAGTATACACCTAAAGGATTTGCAAAAGAAATGCAAATCAATCCAGACAATTACATATCACTCACTTCTTTTACACATACTCCATTTTATGAACTCTTTATTTTAAACATTCCTGATAATTTTTCAAATGGTTCTTTTTATAATATTCCTATTGATGAGTTTATACAAACCATTGATTATGCATTAGAAAATGGGTTTACGATTACACTAGACTGTGATGTTAGCGAACTTTCATTTTCATCTAAGCAAGGGGTTGCGGTAATTCCTGCGCAAAAAGAAAATGCCAAGCTTGCGGTATTAGGGCCTGAAAAAGAAAAAACCATTACACAGCAGTATCGTCAAGATGAATTTGAAAATTATAATACAACAGATGATCATTTAATGCATATTACAGGAAAAGCAAAAGATCAAAATGGAACCGTATATTATAAAGTGAAAAATTCTTGGGGAACCAACCCTAATAGAACTACTTATGATGGGTATGTTTATATGAGTGTCTCTTACATGAGACTTAAAGCTATTTCTCTCCTTTTACACAAAGAAGGAATATCTAAAACCATTTCAAAAAAAATCAATTAAACAAATAACTTATTTAAAATTACTCTCTTATTGAGTATTTCATCGAAAAATTAATTCATTTCATCGAATACAGTCTATTTATTTTATCATGCTCGCATAATAAAATAAATAGACTGTATTTTTGCACTCGCTAAAATTCTAAGGTTATGTATTTAAAAAATTCATCTTTAAAAAGTGAGATAAAAAAAGTACATCAATTGCAAAATGGGACAATTTATGTATTCGAAGATTTTTTAGTTTCTGAGTTCAAAGAAGGAGCAGTTATTGGTTTTGATAATTTTGTAGAAATTTACCATTACCTTAATTCTTATGGGCAAGATAAAAAGTTCTTTGGATATATTTCTAATAGAGTACATAAATATACTGTGAAAGTCATTGATTTTATGAATACTAAATCTATGACTCAAAAAACCTACCCAACCGCTGTTGTTACATATGATGAAGAGGGACGAAATACATTTAAATTTGAAAAACAAGTCAATAATTGTCAGACTATCTTATGTGAATCTTTAGAAAAGGCAGTTATTTATTTGGAAGGATTATTTGCACAAATTTCTTTAAACTAAAATTCAACTTTACTTACACTTTTGTTTAAGTTTTATTCTTAAGTTCCCAAATTGTCTGATATAAATGTTAAATACTTTTAAAACAGCTTTATATCAGTAATTCATATCGTATTTTCGCGTGCCAATCAATATCATTAATCTACTTGTTATGTAATTTATAATAAGTAGATAGAATACCTATTTTCTTAAACGAAATATATTTATGTATTTAATTGATTCGAGTTTAAAAAAAGATATAAAAAACATTCATAATTTAAAAAATGGAATTGTATATGTTTTTGAGCATTTCTTGGTATTAGAATATAATGAAGGTGCTATTGTAGATTTTGATTCTATTGCAGAGACGTATCACCTTCTCAGTCATTATAGTGAATATAAAAATCGTTTTGGATATATTTCAAATAGGATTCATAAATACACTTTAAAAATTGCTGATTTTATTAAAAATAAGTCATTAGCACAAAAAAAATACCCAACCGCAATTGTTATCTACGATGAACAAGGGTTAAATGAATATGAATTCGAAAAACAAGTATCTGACTGTAAGGCAATTATATGTAAGTCACTTGAAGAAGCTGTTTCATCTTTATCTCCTTCATTAACAAAAGCATGTTAATTATGGTGTGGTTTTTGTGATTATTTATTAGATTGCTTTTAAAATATCACGCTATGAAAAGATTGTGTTTTTTGTTTTTACTATTTCTTCCATTTATAAGTTTTGGGCAAGGGCTCGATTTTGAAACTACAAGTTTTGAAATTAAAGCCGTAACTCTCACAAATACAACTAGAAGTTTATTATCATATGACCTAACAAATGAGGAAGTTCCTTCTCGATTGAAAAAATTTGATTCTAGATCAAGACAAGAGATTTATAATAGTAGTAAATCATTTATTTATGCTGTAAGAAGTAATTTTAGTAATAGAAACACTAAAAACCCTATAGTGAATATTGCACCTTTAAGTGAAAATGATATCTACGCATTCGGTAATGATGGCGCTATCAATGGTGTAAAAAATATAGCATACAAACCATCTTCTGGAGGCAACATATATTCTGCCTATTGCGCAGCTGTATATGCCGCAAGTAGAAATCAAAACTAATAAGTTAATCTATAAGATGAATACCATCATCTTTAATAAGAATCTTACGATCCTTATATAGTGTTCCTATTGCTTTTTTAAAACTTTTTTTA
>CAYYSK010000154.1:0-8500 GCA_964474345.1 uncultured Flavobacteriaceae bacterium | reverse complement strand
CTTTTATTTTTAAAAATGATATATCTATAAATAAAAATAAGAGAATTTAAATTAGTGGCATTACCTTTGATATATACATACAAAACTATAACTCAAAAAAATAATGATACGTAAAATTTTACCGCTACTCTGTCTTACATTTCTTTTATTCTCATGTGCAAATGATGACGATAATGTTGATATAGATACTATAGGACAAACATTTGAAATAAGTAATATAGATTTTAATGCTAATGATGGTTTTCAATCTACAGTAAATATAGTTGTACCAGATAACATTAACGTTTTTGAATCTGACGTTCCATTAGTTTTTGTCTTAGACCCGGATGCCACTGCTGCAAATGGAGTCGATGTTTTTGAGCCGCTACCACGAACATTCTTTTTTAATAATGGAGGATTTGCACAATATAGATTCAATTTTATATTTGATGATGCAACTGGAATTTTTGATTTAGATCTTATTTTAGAAAGTGATGACTTTGACGCATTAAGTGATGGATTTACTCAAAATCAAGTATTCAGAATTGTCATAGTTCCATCAGAATTTGCACAAGCAAATGATACTAGTGATTTAAATAATGTACTATCGCAACTCAATTTAGATTAATACACTATTCATATAATTTTAAAAAAACCACTTTGATTTGACATCAAAGTGGTTTTTTTATGTTAATTAAAATTGAATGGATCATGAATATTGTGATTCATTTTTTTATTTAAAATTAAAAAAGTACAATCATTTTCAGGTAAAAAACTACAAATTTTTGTGTGAATTTTTTACAATTTCTGCAGGTAAAAAATTCATCACAAAAGATGAAACTTTCATTTTTAGAGCTTTTTAAGACTAAACTCCCCTTGAGTTTTCAAAAACACTCAAAATAGCCCCTACAACTCTTTCACATTACAATCATAATAAAAAATGTAAGTTACATATATTCACATTTTTGTAAGTAAGTTGTATAAATCTAAAACACATGTCATTATTTTACTTACAATTTAGTATTCAAATGTATTAATTTATTTAAAAATATTTTGCAACCTCACGTAAACATTACTTCTTTGCTATATCAATCACAAACAACAATTGAAAAACTTTTAAAATCATCTATTATGAAAACGCAAAAAATGACATCAGAAAAGCCTTTAAAAACAAATAAAGCATTAGGTATATATACCATATTTATGGTATCATTATCTGCAAGTTACATTATCACTACTTGGTTACAGTATATTGGTAGTTAAAAAAGTAACCACTCACTAAGCATATTTTCAATCACTAAAACTCACAACTCATGATACAAATTATTATTGCTGCCTTAGAAGTTATTTTCGGATAACACTTGGATTTCTTCCGTTTATGATATAATATATCTAGAACGTTTCTCGCTTACTCGATGAATACCTGTTATGCTTTTATATAAGCATAACAGCATCACAAAAATTTCATTTTAGTTTACAAAAACAAAATAGCGGCATTGTTCGCCTGGAGGGGAACTGCTTATTTTGAAGGTACTAAAATACTATTGACAACTTGTATTTATTAACCATTTTAAAAACTCACAACTCATGGTACAAATCATTATCGCTGCCTTAGAAGTTATTTTCGGATAACACTTGGATCTCTTCCGTTTATGATATAATATATCTAAACGTTTCTCACTTACTCGATGAACACTTAATTACGTTTTTATATATACGTGCATGTTCATCATTAAAATTCATTTTAGTATAAAAGTCAAAATAACGACATCGTTCGTCTGGGAAAGAACTGCCTATTTTGAACTTAGTAAAATACTATTGACAACTTGTATTTATTAACCATTTAAAACTCACAACTCATGGTGCAAATCATTATCGCTGCCTTAGACATTATCTTTGGATAATACTTGATCTCTTCCGCGCTAGAACTATGCATATCTAGAACGTTTCTCACTTACTTGATGAATATTTGGTTACGCTTTCGCGAAAGCGTACCAACTCATCATAAAATCACATTTTAGTATTTATAAAACAAAATAGCGACATCATTCGTCTAGGTAAGAATTGCCAACTTTTGACACACTATTTATAGTAATTATACATAATTATTAACCATTTTAAAAACTCACAACTCATGGTACAAATCATTATTGCTGCTTTAGATATTATCTTCGGATAACACATTGCTCTCTTCCGTGCTAGGCTCATGCATATCTAGAACGTTCTTTCTTACATAAAAAATATTCTTGGTTACGCTTTTGCGAAAGCGTACCAATTTACCTTTACAATCTCACTATAATTTATATACTCAAAATAATGAAACAATACATGGGGTATTACATCTTATTTTGAACTCAGTTGACTAGGTCATTGCGTTTTCGATTCTAGTCATTTTTAGACCTCCTTGCTCTTGATCAGAAATAGGAGGTTTTCTATTACATATCTTTAGTACCTTTGACATCAGTTTGGCATCAAATTTGAAAATTGACAACAAAACAATTGAATTATGAGGTATTTCTACACAACATTATTTTCTATACTATTTATAGTAAGTTGTTCTTCTGTAAAGAAGACTACTTCATCTATATTAAGTGGAGATTACGATACAGCTATAAGGACTTCTGTAGATAAATTGCGTCGAAGCCCTAATAAAAAAAACAGACGATCGCATATCCTTCTTTTAGAAGAAGCATTTTCAAAAGCAGTACAAAGAGATACTGATCGTATTACATATCTTAAAAAAGCAGATGACTCATACCAACTAGAAGAAATATATCAATTATACAAGTCGCTTCGTAATAGACAAGAACAAATTAAACCATTACTTCCACTTAGACTAAATCAAGAAGGTCGTGATGCTATCTTTAAATTTGCAAATTATGATACTGATATCATCACTTCAAAAAATGCACTAACAGATTACCTATACACTCAAATTACTTCAGGCTTTGCTACTGCTAAGAAAAAAGTAGATTATAGAAAGTTACACGCTGATTTAGAATACCTAGATGATTTAACACCAAATCATAAAAATGTAAGACAGCTACTTCAGCAATGTCACACAAAAGGAACTGATTATATAGAGGTTGCTTTATATAATGATACTAATATTATAATACCTAAACGACTACAAAATGATCTTTTAGATTTTTCTACCTATGGCTTAGATAATTTCTGGAGGGTGTATCATAGTACTGCACAACAAGGAATTACGTATGACTATGTAATGGACGTATCATTAAGAGAAATTAATATCTCTCCAGAACGTATTAAAGAACGTGAATTACAAAAAGAAAAAAGTATAAAAGACGGTACAGAATATTTAAAAGATGAAGAAGGTAACTACGTAAAAGATGAAGAAGGAGAAAAAATTGAAGTCGATAAATACATTACGGTACGCTGTGACTATTATGAATTTCTACAATCTAAAGCTGTAAACATTATAGGTCAAGTACGTTATAACTCAAAAATTACAGGACAAGTTATTGAATCATTCCCATTAGCTAGTGAATATGTTTTTGAACATTATTATGCTACTTATGATGGAGACAAAAGAGCTTTAGACTCACAACTACTTTCATACACTCGTAATAGAGCCGTTCAATTCCCATCTAATGAGCAAATGGTATATGATGTAGGTGAAGATCTTAAAAGTAAATTAAAATCAATTATTGTTAATTCTAATTTATAAAACATAAAAAACTACTCTATGAGTAGTTTTTTATGTTTTATAAATGCTGTATGATTACTTATAAGTATTGATGTAATACAGGCACATTTACAGCGCCATGACTATCTGCATATACAGCAGTACCATTTTTAATAACAATCATTTGCGGACTCTGATGTATTACTTGAAAGCGAATTGCTACTTCATTTGACACATTGCGATATGCTTTTAAATCAAGGTAATATATATCCATTTGATTTACATCTATATCATAGGTTGATTCTATTTGTCTTAATACCATACGACTTATACCACACGTAGTAGAATGTTTATAAATCGCAACGGGCTTAGTTTTTGAATCTTTTACAATTTTATTAAGTTGACTTATATCGGTAAGACGCTGCCAAGGAATTTCTGGTTTAGGTGCTTGAGATTTTTTTTCACCTGATCCAAATAGTCCATTAAATATTCCCATATCTGTTATTTTTATACAAAAATAGTCGTTTGCTACTTAGTTTGCTTTCGCGAAAGCAAAAAAAACAATTTTACTTCATGTATACGACATAGTATTTTTACAATACAATCAGTCAAAAAGTCACTAAAAATAAGGAACAACGCGTCATTTTGTCTTAAGTTCTGTATTGGAATAACTATTGACTATTGCTTATCACAAAAACTAAGTATATAAAATTTAAGAAGCTATGAACTTCAATAATTTCACTATAAAATCACAAGAAATTATCCAGAGAGCGCAACAAATTGCGCAAGAGCTGGAACATCAACAAATTGAAAACGAACACTTATTTAAAGCCATCTTAGAAGTAGATGAAAATGTAACTCCTTTTTTATTACAAAAATTAGATGTAAATGTCTCGTTATTAAAACAAATTATAGAAAGTACTTTAAACAGTTTTCCAAAAGTTTCTGGAGGAGATATCGTTCTTTCTCGTGAAGCAGGTAAAGCTATCAATGATACAACGATCATTGCAAAAAAAATGAATGATGAGTATGTTTCTATAGAGCATATCATTCTTGCCATTTTTAAGACAAAAAGTAAAGTTGCTCAAATTTTAAAAGATCAAGGAGTTACTGAAAAAGAGTTAAAAACTGCTATAAAAGAGTTACGCAAAGGGGATCGTGTTACGTCTCAAAATGTAGAAGAAACCTATAATGCGCTTAATAAGTATGCAAAAAACCTCAACCAACTTGCAAAAGATGGAAAATTAGATCCTGTTATAGGTAGAGATGAAGAAATACGTCGTATTCTTCAGATTTTATCTAGACGTACCAAAAACAATCCTATTCTTGTAGGAGAACCTGGCACAGGAAAAACGGCTATTGCAGAAGGGCTTGCGCATCGTATCATCGATGGAGATATTCCAGAAAACCTATTAGATAAACAGATTTTTGCATTGGATATGGGTGCGCTTATCGCTGGAGCAAAATTTAAAGGAGAGTTTGAAGAACGTCTAAAAGCTGTTATTAAAGAAGTTACCACAAGTGATGGAGATATTGTATTATTTATAGACGAGATTCATACACTTGTAGGTGCAGGTGGTGGTCAAGGAGCTATGGATGCTGCAAATATCTTAAAACCGGCTTTAGCACGTGGAGAATTACGTGCTATAGGAGCTACTACATTAGATGAATATCAAAAATATTTTGAAAAAGACAAAGCCTTAGAACGTCGTTTTCAAAAAGTAATGGTAGATGAACCTGATACAGAAAGTGCCATCTCTATCTTACGTGGCATTAAAGATAAATATGAAACACATCATAAAGTACGTATTAAAGACGATGCGATCATTACTGCTGTAGAGTTATCACAACGTTATATCACTAGTCGTTTCCTACCTGATAAAGCCATAGATCTTATGGATGAAGCAGCTGCAAAATTGCGCATGGAGATTAACTCCAAACCTGAAGAATTAGATGTCTTAGACCGTAAAGTAATGCAGCTTGAAATCGAAATCGAAGCGATCAAACGTGAGAAAGACGAAACCAAACTTAAAAGCTTACACTTAGAACTCGTTGAGATCAAAGAATCACGCAATGCAATAAGTGCAAAATGGCTTTCTGAAAAAGAAGCTGTAGAACGTGTACAGTCTACAAAATCTGAAATAGAAGATTATAAACTAGAGGCTGAAAGAGCTGAGAGAGATGGTAACTACGGGCTTGTTGCTGAATTGCGATATGGAAAGATCAAAGATGCTCAAGAACGTCTAGAAACACTTCAAAAAGAGCTTATAGCACATCAAGAAACTGCACTTATTAAAGAAGAAGTTACCAGTGATGATATTGCAGAAGTAGTCGCAAAGTGGACTGGGATTCCTGTCACAAAAATGTTACAAAGTGAACGAGAGAAACTTCTTCATTTAGAACAAGAATTACACAAACGTGTAGTAGGTCAAGAAGAAGCCATTATAGCTGTAAGTGATGCTGTAAGACGTAGTCGTGCAGGTTTACAAGATCAACGCAAACCTATTGGCTCATTTCTCTTCTTAGGAACAACAGGAGTAGGTAAAACAGAACTTGCAAAAGCACTTGCAGATTATCTCTTTGATGATGAGAATGCAATGACTCGCATTGATATGAGTGAATATCAAGAAAGTCATAGTGTAAGTAGATTGGTAGGAGCGCCTCCAGGGTATGTGGGATATGACGAAGGAGGACAACTTACAGAAGCCGTACGACGTAAACCTTATTCTGTAGTACTACTTGATGAAATAGAAAAAGCACATCCAGATACATTCAATGTACTTTTACAACTTCTAGATGAAGGAAGGCTTACAGATAATAAAGGACGTACAGCAGATTTTAGAAACGCGATTATCATTATGACTTCAAATATGGGAAGTCATATTATCAAAGAACGATTTGAAGCCATTTCAGATATGGATACAGCTATTGAGTCGGCTCGTACTGATGTATTAGGGTTATTAAAAAAGAATATTCGTCCAGAATTTTTAAATCGTATAGATGATATTATTATGTTTACTCCGCTTACGCGAAAAAACATACGAGACATTGTAAAACTGCAACTCAAAGGAATTAAAAAGATGCTTAATCAACAAGGCATTACATTAGATTCAACACGTCAGGCTATTGATTTTTTAACAGAAAAAGGATTCCAACCAGAATATGGAGCCAGACCTGTAAAGAGAACTTTACAAAAAGAAGTATTAAATCAACTCTCTAAAGAAATACTCAGTGGGAAAGTAACGACCAATAGTATTATCCTTTTAGATGCATTTGATGATGTACTTGTCTTTAGAAATCAAGATGAATTAACAGGCGAAGAAGAATAATTATAGATTTTTATAATAAAAAAAGCACCTTATGGGTGCTTTTTTTATTTATTTATCTAGCTTAGTCCTTTCATACCAATGAAACGTATATATGTTTAAAAAGATTGATAAGGTATTAGCAGCTTTTGGCAATGTAAGAGCAATGGAGCGTCTTCACGTAGATGACTTTACTGAAAATATCATTACAAATATAGAAGGGATTAAGATCGCCGAATCTAAATACGGACAAGTAATTACTGAAATAGAAGAGCTTAATGGATATACTTTTCTAGAAGTAGCTATCTTAAGTCATACTAATATTAAAACAATGAAAGGGGCAGCATTAGCATTTTCTGGTGCTAATGATTCTTTTACCTTACAATCTGACACACAAGAAATCGAATCTGACTTTTCAAACGTATCTAATAGGTATATGACCCGAATTAGTTTTAATATCACTCCAGATGAAATCACTAGAATTGAAGAAAAAGATTTTGAAGACGTACATCTAGAATATAAAAAAAGAGCCATTCCGTTTAAGAAAGTAAATTAATGTATTGCTATGAAAAAAATCATTTTAGTATCTATAAGCATCATTGCACTAGTAATTACTGCCAGTTGTAAAGAAGAAAAAACAGTAGTCACTCCAGAAGTAAAAAGCAAAGAAGATCTACAAACACATCTTGTTAAAGTTCCTGAAAGTTGGGTTACAGAGCGAGTAGCTAATGCAAAACAAAAACTACATGCTTCTCCAGCCGGTGTTGTTGTATGGAACGCTATGGAAGCACACGGAGGTCTTGCCAACTGGTACTCAAAAGGACCTATAGCCTTTCATTTTGATTACAAACCCTTAGATGGAAGCACACAACGCAATACCTATCAAACGGTAGATATGTGGAGTAATACGGCTAGACATCAACATTTTGATGACCGTAGCCAAGAATTTGGTTGGGACGGATCAAAAGCATGGTCAAAAACGACAGATAGTACTGCTTTTGCATATAACACACGTTTCTGGGCATTAACACCCTATTACTTCCTTGCGCAACCCTTTGTTCTTGATGGTGAAGGAGTCATCCTTGAACAATTAGAAGACAAAAATTTTAAAGATAAAAACTACGATGTTATCAAAGTAAGTTTTTCAGAAGGAACAGGAGACGCGCCCGATGATTATTATGTCCTTTATTTTGGAAAAGAAAACCATCAATTAGGTGTGATACGTTATATCGTATCGTATCCAGGATATTTTGAAAAAGGAAAACATCTTCCAGAAAAGTTTATGGAATTACAAGGTACCACTACTGTTGATGGTATTACATTGAGTACTGGATATCATACGCATTGGTTACTAGAAAGTGAAACTCCCGGGGATCATATCACTACCATTACTGTAGACAATATCTCTTTTGAACCTAGTACAAAAAAAGAATATTTAGCAGTTCCTGAAGGGGCCGTGATTATGGAAGGATTGAAATAATCTCTTGTTTCAGAAGAGATGCGAAGTTTATCTTTTAATCCGAATTATGCATTAGAACTTCGTAATGAAGTGCAAAACGACAATAAA
>CAYYSK010000153.1:0-8523 GCA_964474345.1 uncultured Flavobacteriaceae bacterium | reverse complement strand
GGGTATATTTCATCAACAAGCTATATGAAATTTACAAGTACAAAAAATAAAATCGATAAGAAGCGATTAAAAACGATAAAATGGTATATCGAGTACGTTTTAGAATCTAACTACTAATTCATTTAGAATTAAGGCTTGAGCACATATTTTATAAGAAAGAGAAGTCCTATAAACCCTATAAAGCCTATCAAGATCCATCGAGATCCTTTATATTGTTTTTTGTGAAGCTTTGCATCTTTACGATAGGAGTAGGCTATAAAACCTACAAATACAATAACAAAAAAGATGACAAAAATAAGCTGACCAGTACTAAACATTTTGTGGTATTTTAGAGACTTCAAAAATACGATATAGCTCGTATATTTACGAATGAACTAACGAACAAATTATTAATAGATATCCGTCGGAATTTATGCTGAGCATAGTCGAAGTACGGATATAAAAAAGAATATCCGCTTCGCGGACAGGAATATGAAAGATAAAATAGCAGCTGTAACTTTATTTCACGATACTTATGGATTAGATCGTGAAGAAACACCTACAGCAAATCTTCCAAAAGCAAAAAATACACTTCGTTTTAACTTAATGAAAGAAGAGAATGAAGAGTATCTTGAAGCGGCAAATAATGGAGACCTTGTTGAAGTAGCCGATGCCCTTGGCGATATGCTTTATATCTTATGCGGCACCATTATAGAGCATGGAATGCAAGACAAGATAGAAGAAGTTTTTAATGAGATACAACGCAGTAATATGAGTAAATTAGGAGCCGATGGCAAGCCTATCTATCGTGAAGATGGTAAAGTACTCAAGGGACCTAATTACTTTAAACCTAATATTAAGATGATTCTTGAGAAATAGTCTTTTAGTTTATAGTCTGTAGTTTTTTGTTTACTATAAATACGTATTCGTTTCTAATGAATAAAACCCTGAGGGGACTGAGTGATTTTCTGTAAGCAAATTGTACCGAAATCATCGATCTCTATGAGAAATACAATAAAAAATGCCATTCTAACAGAACGGCATTTTTTATAAAATAGTAAGAGTAAGATATTTGATTACTCTTGTTTTACAGTAATTCCCATTTTTGCAAGTACCTTTAATGTAATATCGTGAGCAGGATCTACATATGCTAGATTATTGTTATTTCCGATATTAAGGATTTGTGTATATCCTAATTCTTTGGCAACCACAGCTACATTATCCCCTATTTTCTTATAAAGAGGTTGTAGTAATTCGTTTTGCTTTATTTGTACAAGCTGAGCTCCATTATTACGAAATTTTGTGATATCTCCCTCAAGACCCGCAAGTTCTTCTTGTTTTGCTTTCTTCTCAGCATCTGTCATTCCTGCAAATGTGGTTTCGGCAGCTTTATAAATCTTGTCATAATTAGCAAGTTTATCGGCTAGTTGTTTTTCAAGATCTTGATTATACACCTTAAGGGCATCTTGTGCTCCAGTGAGTTCAGGCATTTGTGATAACGTATAATCAGCATCTACAGTACCTACTTTTGTTGTTTGTGCAAATGTTGTCGCAGAAAATAGAGCAACAAATGCGATAAGTATCATTTTCTTCATTGTGTGTAATTTATTAGTTTTTTTGAGTGTCGCGCGTGCAAATATATGAGATAGAAACCAATATCTGTGCCGAACTATAATTTTTCAGTGTATACTTGCCCTCTGTGAGGTTTTAAAGCATCTCTCACGGGTTTCATTTCGTCTTCTTGAACAACCAGGTATGCAATACTATGTAATTCACTAAGGTCATTAACACCGGTGATTTGTGTTGTTAACGCTTTCGCGAAAGCGTACTCTTTCAAATGCTTTTCATGATGGATGGCAGTTTTTGCTGCCGCAGGCCCTCTGAAATCCCAAATGAGTTTTAAAAGTCTCATTAAATTCCTGTATAGTTGTCTGGTGTAATTGCCTTTAATTCTCCTTTGATTGTTTCACTTACATCTAGTGTATCTATGAAAGAAGCGATAGATTCTTGAGTGATACGCTCATTTGTACGTGTCAATTCTTTTAAGGCTTCATACGGATTAGGATATGCCTCACGACGAAGGATCGTCTGAATAGCTTCGGCAACTACAGCCCAGTTGTTTTCAAGATCTGCAGCGATCTTTTGATCGTTCAATAAGAGTTTATTTAATCCTTTTAATGTAGATTGTAATCCAATAAGTGTATGCCCAATAGGAACTCCAATATTACGTAATACAGTGCTATCAGTAAGATCACGTTGTAAACGAGAGATAGGTAGTTTTGCTGCTAAGTGTTCAAAAATAGCATTTGCAATGCCTAAATTCCCTTCACTATTTTCAAAATCAATTGGATTTACCTTGTGAGGCATCGCACTTGATCCTACTTCTCCAGCCTTGATTTTTTGCTTGAAGTAGTCCATAGAGATATAGGTCCAGAAATCACGGTTTAAATCAATGATAATGGTATTGATACGTTTTAATCCATCAAAAAGAGCGGCCATATGGTCGTAGTGCTCAATTTGTGTTGTAGGGAAGGAGTGGTGTAATTTTAAATTGTCATGTACAAAGTCATGTCCAAACTTCTTCCAGTCTACCATAGGATATGCTACTTTATGAGCATTGAAGTTTCCTGTGGCTCCTCCAAATTTTGCAGCACTTGGGATATCGTTTAATAAGTTGAGTTGTTCTTGAATACGTACAACAAATACTTCGATTTCTTTTCCTAAGCGTGTAGGAGAAGCTGGTTGCCCATGTGTACGTGCTAGTAATGAGATAGAAGACCACTCATCTACAAGTTGTCTTAAGTGATCTACAACTTCTAGTAATTGTGGTATGTATGTTTGATTAACAGCATCCTTTAAACTCATAGGAATAGCTGTATTGTTAATATCTTGAGAGGTTAATCCAAAATGAATAAACTCTTTATAAGACGCAAGATCTAAGGTATCAAATTTTTCTTTGATAAAGTACTCCACAGCTTTTACGTCGTGATTAGTTACCTTTTCTATACCTTTAATAGCTTGTGCATCTTCGGTAGTAAAGTCGGCATAGATTTCGCGCAAAGCAATAAAAGAATGCTTGTCTACACTTTCTAATTGAGGAAGTGGTAGCTCGCATAATGCGATAAAGTATTCTATCTCTACTTTTACACGATATTTTATAAGCGCTTCTTCAGAAAAGAAAGGTACAAGCGATTCAGTTTTTGATGCATAACGACCATCAATAGGCGATATGGCTTGTAATGGAGACAATGACATAAGATTGTACTTTATAAATAAGGGGGCAAAGATAAAAAATACTCTTAGGAGGTAAAACAAAAATCTCAAATGATTTGAGTATAAAAAAAAGACTGCCTATTATGGCAGTCTCTTTCTTCTTTTTCAAGAGCTAATTCAAATGTATAATAACGATTAAGACCTATTACTATATAGGTTTAACTATTATTACAATTTAATTTTTAATTTAAGGTAGCTTCATAAACACGGTTTATAAAACCATTTGGAGCGCCTAAACTTTCAGAAGTTACAAAGTATGCCTTATTACCAGTAACTTGAAAGTGTTCTAGATTGTGACTTGATAAAATAGTATTTAAACTATCTGTATTTATTTCTTGGAAACTACCATCTAATGTATTGTAGACTCCAAAAACTCTATCTTGATCTTGAGTGTTATTGAATGCTTCTACTCCTACAACATATATAAGGTTTTCTACTGTAGATGTAAATGCTTGTCCTATGGCAACAGGTAACTGTATTTGATTTTGAATTCCTGTATCTATATTATATGTGTATAAGATATCTGAACCAGGAAAATCTGTATCCCAACCTCCAAATATGTATAAGGTTTGATCTACAATTTCACCATCCATAAAAATTAAATCAGATGGTGCCGCTGTCGTAGCTATTTGTTGCGTATTAGTATCTCCGATACTCCATTTTGAAATAACATTACTACTATTTGAATTTCCAAAAGTATATACGGTATCATCTAACGAAGCAGTACCATTAAATATAAGAGTATTAAAATCTATTTCAATAAAAGATTCTACTCCAGTTAATTCATAATCTAATGCTTGAAACTTTGCTCCACCTAGACTTAGCACTTTTCCTTCTATAAACTCAATATTTTTAGTAGCAAAATCTGATTGGATATAATCAATAGAAGTTAATGTACTGTTATCTAAATCATATTTAAACGCGAGTTGTTGGAATTGTACTAGATCATTTCTATTTGTAAGATAAAGGCTATTTTGTGACTGAGAGATTTTAAATCCTACTCTATTAAGCCCAGTGTCAAAACTAAATAATTCTAGAGGGCTGGAAAGTGTTGTAGGGATTTGTGGGAAACTCGATTGATTCTTAGGAATTAGATTTAAATTGAGAATATTATCAGAATTTTCATTTACAAAAAGGCCTGAAATTTCACCCGATTCCGCAAAATAAGTAATAGTGATTCTATTATCTAAAGAGGTTATGACGCCTGTATCTGGATTAATAATAAGTGTAAAATTTTCTGAAGATGCATTTCTGTCTGTACCTGCTTCTTGCGCATTTATGGCCTGTAAATTTATATCTAATCCTTTTTTCCAATGTAAGTTAATGGTTTGATTTGCTTCTTCTGTAAAAGTAAATACATCATCTTCTATAATATAGGTTCCTGTAATATTTATAGCCTCATTATTTTGTTTGATAAGTGTTGCTTGGTTCATTTCCCAAATACCTTCAGAACTATTTGCAGTAATGGCTTCAATAATAGTTTCTAGATTTACTGTTTCTCCAATAGGTGGAATAATAGTTGTAGAGGTAGTTTCATCATCACTTTGACAACTATACATAGTGGTTAAGATTATGAGTAGGCTGAGTATGTTTACAATTAATTTTTTCATAATATGTTTTTTAATTAGTATATACCTAATTATCTGTAATTAATGAAAAAGGTTGCGTTTTAAATGAAAAATAATTTTGAAAAATAGTGAAGAATGGACTTATAATAACCCTCTTGCTTTGATCTCAAGATACTTATTTATTGTATTTACAGTAAGGTCTTCAGGTTTAGTAAGAATTGTCTGAATACCATACTTTTCAAGTGTTTTCACCATTATTTTTTTATCATAATCAGATTTTTGAGCAATGGTTTTATGATAGATAGTGGGAAGGTCTTCTGCTTTTGAATGAAGCAATTCATCGAGTTCTGTATTTTGAAAAAAGATGACCACAAGGACATGCTTTCGCGAAAGCGCTTTTAAATAAATAAGCTGTCGTTCTAATGCAGAAATATGTTCAAAATTAGTGTATAATAGTAATAGACTACGTTGCGTGACTTTACGTTTTATTTGAGCATATAATGTACCAAAATCACTATCTAAAAACTTTGTGTTGATATTATATAATACTTCTAGTATGGTATTAAGGTGTGTTTTTTTACTACTGGCGGGGACATGATTTTTTATAGTTTCGGCAAAAGTGAGCAAGCCTACTTTATCCTTTTTCTTAAGTGCAATGTTTGAAAAGGCAAGCGTACTATTAATAGCATAATCTAATAATGATAATTCTTTAAATGGCATTTTCATAACGCGACTCGCATCAATAATCGTGTAGATGGGTTGTGATTTTTCATCTTGGAATTGATTGACCATCAAGCTAGCTCTTTTTGCAGTTGCCTTCCAGTTAATGGTACGTACATCATCACCTAGAACATAGTCTTTGATTTGTTCAAATTCCATGGTGTGTCCTATACGGCGTATTTTTTTCATCCCATGAAGTGATAACCTATTGTCTAGAGCTAAGAAAGCATATTTCTTCATTTGTATAAATGAAGGATACACTTTTACCATTTGGTTTTTTTCAAAACGATAACGACGTTTTATAAGACCTAAACGACTACTGACATACAAGTTAAGGTGACCAAAAATGTATTCCCCACGTTCTACAGGGCGTAAATTATAGATGTATTTCTGAGATTCTTTTGCAGGAATATGTAATCTCTTTTTAAAATCTCTTTTTTGAAATTGTACTGGAATTTCATCTATAATATCTATGGTTACAGCAAATCCATATTTGTTTTGAATGTTTACAGGCAATTCGTTGATATCGCTATTTGAAAACTTCTCAGGAAGTAAACGTTGTGCTGTAATGCGTTCGCTTCCGCGAAACAAGACCATACAATCAATAAAAAACAAAATAGCAAACCCAAATAATAAAAGACTTGCTATAGGAAATAGAAAATGAAGCCAATTAGATAATAGATACACAATAGCAATAGCAGTTAAAGTATAGAATACTCTATTGCTGATAAATAATGACTTTATAAAACGTATGAGTGTCAATCTATCTTGGGATTTCTATAGATTGTACAATCATCTCAATAACTTGTTCTGATGTCATACCTTCCATTTCTCTTTCTGGAGATAAAATAACACGATGGCGCATCACAGGAGTCACAGAACGCTTTACATCTTCTGGAATTACAAAATCACGTCCAGAAATGGCGGCAAAAGCTTTAGAAGCATTCATAATAGCAAGAGAGGCACGTGGTGACCCTCCAAGGTATAAATGAGGATGTGTACGAGATTTTACTACAACCTCAGCGATATAATTAAGGATTTTTTCTTCTATAATCACGTTCTGAGTTTGTTCTCTATACGATGCAAGTTTTGTAGGGTTTAAAACAGCGGCAATAGTATCTTTTGCAATGATCCCTTTCCTTTGGTGGTGACTCTTAAGAATATCTACTTCTTGATCTAATGTAGGGTATTCTACTTTTATTTTAAACAAGAAACGATCTAGTTGTGCTTCTGGTAATGCATAAGTTCCTTCTTGCTCTACTGGGTTTTGAGTTGCAAGTACCATAAATGGAGGATCCATAGGGTAACGCATACCATCAATAGTAATTTGGCGTTCTTCCATTACTTCAAAAAGAGCCGCTTGTGTCTTTGCAGGCGCACGATTGATCTCATCTATAAGAACGATATTAGAAAAGATAGGCCCTTTTTTAAATTCAAATTGGCTATTCTTCATATTTAATATAGAAGTACCTAATACGTCACTAGGCATAAGATCTGGTGTAAATTGTAAACGACTAAAATTTGTATCAAGCGTCTTAGCAAATAATTTTGCAGTTACTGTTTTTGCAATTCCAGGAACTCCTTCTATAAGAACATGACCATCAGAAAGTAAGGCAACAATAAGAAGCTCTACAAATTCAGATTGTCCTATGATGATTTTTGCAAGCTCTTCACGTATTTGATCGGCTGCATTACGCAATTCTTCCAATGGAATACGATTTGTAAACGTAAGTTTATTGTCAGAGTTTGTAGTATCGTCTATAATCTCTTCTGGAGTCGCCGAAGGTTGATCTTGCGATAATGGATTTTTTTCTTTTCCATCTTCTGGTGTTCCAGACCCAGTTACATCGTCCATATTATATAGTTTTAAAAGCTTCTATAAGCGTATTTAGTTTTAATAATTCTTCTTTTGTGATTGGATATTTCTGACCGATTGCTGTAATATAATCTAGTAATCGTTTTGTATCCTCTTGTGTATTGTTTGATTTTGCAGCAAGTCGCTCTATAAAATTCAGACCTCTATCTGCTGTTTCCAGAGTGTATTCATCACGTATATACTCCATAAAATGATTGATTTGATGTAAAGCAATACTTTTATGATCTTGTTTTTCAAGATACATACCTGCAATGGTTTTTGTGAAGGCTAATGTTTGATTGGGTAATGGTTTAATAACAGGAATAGCTCTTTGTTTACGTTTTCCTTCAAATAAAACCCATAATGCTACTCCTATGATTAACATATAATACGCCCATTTAAGATATCGATTCTTAAACAACATATATAAGGGAGATGTTTGTATTATTTTTCCATTTTTATAATGATTATCCCAAAATATAGTCCCTTTATTTGGAATGTATTTTAAAGCAGCTTCTGTATATACATAGTTTGAATTATGTAGCATAAAGTAATTTGTAAATACATCTGGCATGAGATGTAATATAATGGTTCCTTCCCCAAACGCTTGTTTTATAAAATGCACTTTTGGTTCTTTTAAAGAAAGAGAGTCTTTGTTTTTTATATAATCATATTCTCCTAATACAATAGTTTGTAAGGTATCTACCTTATTAAAATAGGAAGATTGTATATCTAGATTTAATAGATATGGGTGCTCTTTTTTTAGATCTGGATGGACAAGCTCCATATGTGGTTCTCGTTCTAAATTATCTAATTGATAAAAAGCATCTGTTTCTAAGGATAACGTATCTAATATTGTTTTTCCAATTCCACTAGCTCCTACATATAAGGTGTTGCCGCGTGATACCCAATCTAAAAGTTGTAAAGATTCTGCTTCGTCAAAACTGATATAATTATTTACAAAAAAATAAGTGCCTTTCTGGTGATTACTATCGGCTAAGAATTCATATGGAGGATAAGATATCTCTTTAAAATTATTTTGATTTCTAGTCTCTTTAAGTGTATTGTAAAGTACAAAAGTACCATAAGGAATTTTGTCTGTTTTTGAATAACTAGCATACCAGTTAA
>CAYYSK010000152.1:0-8545 GCA_964474345.1 uncultured Flavobacteriaceae bacterium | reverse complement strand
AACAGGATCTACTTTTTTTAGTTCTTGTGGGGTAAGTATATCTGCAGTCATAAATTGTATAGTAAATTTATTATTATTTTCTAAAAAGAAGAGTGCAAAAATAATGAATTGTTCAATTTATTACTGTAAAAATGTCGTTAAAATGCGAATCTATTAATAAATCCAATATTTGCCTTTTCTAAATGAGAGCACTTAAAACCCTAAACCACTACTTTTTACGTTATAAATGGAGGCTTATTATCGGGATTTTCACCATCATTGCTGCTCGCTTTTTTGCAGTGACTGTAGTAACACTTGTTGGAGAATCTGTTGATGTTATTAAAGCATATTGTAATATAGAAATTACATACACACAATTTAAAAGCGATCTCAAATACTATCTCCTTCTTTTATTAGGGGCTGTTTTTCTGTCTGGTTTATTTACATTCCTAATGCGTCAACTTATTATTGTTGTTTCCCGTTTTATAGAAGCTGATCTTAAGGATGATATATATGCACAGTATCAAAAATTATCTTTAGGGTTTTATAAAAAAAATAGAACTGGTGATTTAATGAATCGCATTAGTGAGGATGTTGGTAAAGTCCGTATGTATGTTGGGCCAGCAATTATGTATATGCTCACTGCTTTAGTGCTTTTTGCTACAGTAATTCCATATATGTATGTAGCAGCACCAAGTCTTACCTTATATACTCTCATTCCATTACCTATATTATCAATCGCAATCTATAAATTAAGTAGAGAAATTCATAAACGTAGTACGATCGTTCAAGAATATCTTTCTAAATTAACCACCTACACACAAGAATCTTTTAGTGGTATATCTGTTATTAAAGCATATACTTTGGAATCATTTACAAATAAGAATTTCACACAATTAAGTGATCATAGTAAAGAAAAGAATTTAGACTTGGTAAAGGTACAGGCCTTCTTTTTTCCATTAATGATTGGGCTTATAGGAGCAAGTAATTTGCTTGTTATTTATATAGGAGGTAAACAATATATTAACGGAACTATTACTGAATTTGGAACACTTGTTGAATTTATCATATTTGTAAATATGCTTACATGGCCTGTTGCTACTGTAGGCTGGGTTACTTCAATTATAAAAGCTGCAGAAGCTTCTCAAATAAGGATAAACGAGTTTTTAAAAATCGAACCAGAGATACAAAACCACGTCGAAACAAATACCCCTATTAAAGGAGCTATTACATTTAATAATGTAACTTTTACATATGATGATACAAATATTACAGCACTTAAAAATGTGAGTTTTTCTATAAAGAAAGGAGAAACAGTTGCTATAATAGGGCGCACAGGTTCTGGAAAATCCACTATCCTTGAACTTATAAGTAGATTATATGATGTAACAGGTGGTAAAATATACATCGATGATATACCATTAGTACATCTTAATTTAGATGATCTCCGCACAGCAATAGGATATGTACCTCAAGATGCTTTTTTATTTTCTGATACTATTAAAGAAAATATCAAATTTGGAGCTACAAAAGCTACTGACGAAGAGGTAATTTCCTATGCAAAAACAGCTGTCGTACATCAAAACATTAGCGAATTTAAAGAAGGATATAATACTATTCTTGGAGAAAGAGGAATTACATTATCAGGTGGTCAAAAACAACGAGTATCTATTGCTAGGGCACTTATAAATAAACCAAAAATAATCCTTCTAGATGACTCTTTAAGTGCTGTAGATACAGAAACTGAAGAGCAAATTCTAGAAAATCTTAACACTTTAAGTCAAGATACGACAACAATTATTGTAAGTCATAGGATATCTTCTGCAAAAAATGCAGATCAAATTATAATTCTAGATGAAGGTCAGATAACTCAGCAAGGCACTCATAATCAGCTA
Organism: uncultured Flavobacteriaceae bacterium; assembly: GCA_964474345.1. GTDB lineage: Bacteria > Bacteroidota > Bacteroidia > Flavobacteriales > Flavobacteriaceae > Dokdonia. The sequence goes on along the minus strand of CAYYSK010000152.1, from coordinate 6,671 downwards.
ATAAAGAAAGAAGGTTATTATAAAGAGCTTTATTTAAAGCAACTTGATGAGAAAGAAATGTAAAAAAAAATTGGGCGACATTCTTTTTTTTATCATTTTTGATCTTAGAATTACTAAAACTTAAAACTACAGATTAATTATGGGTGATTATGATATGCGTGATAATGAGGAAATTTTCTCTAAAGTATTAAGAGCTGGAAGAAGAACATATTTCTTTGACGTACGTTCAACAAAAGCTGGCGATTATTACTTAACTATTACAGAAAGTAAGAAGTTTACAAATGACGATGGATCATTTCACTTCAAGAAGCATAAAATCTATTTATACAAAGAAGATTTTTCTGGATTTACTGAGATCCTAAACGAAATGACTACCTACATTCTTGAAGAAAAAGGTGAGGAAGTCATAAGTGATCGTCATCAAAGTGATTACCAACGTCCAGAAATACCTCAAGATAATGATGGTATTGTAGATGACGCTACAGCTACTCCAAATGCGGAGAGCTTTACTAATGTGAATTTTGAAGATATATAATTACGATATTTCATTTTAATAATAAAAGCCCATTATATAATGGGTTTTTCTATTTTATATATACTCATATTACAACACATCAAGACTCGTTAAAAACGTTATCTATATAGTCCTTTCAATAAAAATTACCTTATTTTTATTGCTTCAATTTAAAAACTGACCAAAAACAACTCACTAAAATTATATTACATACTATGCGTTTATTTTACGTCATTACAATTTTATTCATATCTATCTCAACTGTTTTTGCACAAAGTGGCAAAATAGATATGTCATATTACTTACCACAAGACGTTTCTTATAATAAAGATATTCCTACCCCAGAGAGTATTATTGGTTATGTCCCTGGAGAATGGCATGTAAGCCATGATAAGCTGTCAGAGTATATGCGCACACTAGCGGCCGCTAGTGATCGTATTACTATAGAAAACAGAGGTACTACTCCAGAAGGTCGTCCTTTATTATTACTTACTATTACTTCTCCTTCTAATCATAATCGCATAGAGGATATACGAATCACACATGTAAAACTTACCGAGAAAGGAAGTGCATCAATAAATACTTCTGATATGCCTATTGTGGTATATCAAGGGCTTTCTATTCATGGAAATGAACCTTCTGGTGCAAATTCAGGACTTATCGCTGCATATTACCTAGCAGCGGCTCAAGGGGCCAAAATAGATGCTTTATTAAATAATACAGTTATTCTTTTTGATCCTTCATTTAATCCAGATGGATTACAACGTTTTGCCTATTGGGCAAATACGAATAAAAGCATTAATATAAATCCAGACCCTCAAGATCGTGAATATGATGAAGTATGGCCTAGAGGACGTTCTAATCACTATTGGTTTGATATGAATCGCGACTGGTTACCTGTACAATTACCAGAATCCAGAGCTCGCATTAAAACATTTCATCACTGGTATCCAAATATCTTGACAGATCATCATGAGATGGGTAGTAACGCTACATTTTTCTTTCAACCAGGGATACAATCACGTACACATCCTTTAACCCCAAAACTTAATCAAGAGCTTACTAAAAAGATTGGAAATTATCATGCAGCAGCACTTAATAAGATAGGAAGTTTGTACTATACTGAAGAGAGTTTTGATGATTTCTATTATGGGAAGGGTTCTACATTTCCTGATATAAATGGGAGTATTGGTATTCTATTTGAGCAAGCTAGTTCTAGAGGTCATGCTCAAGAAACAGATAATGGGCTATTAGAGTTTCCATTTACTATTAGAAATCAATTTACTGCCATATTATCTACTTTAGAAGCTGCTCAAGGTATGCGTACTGAGTTACTTGATTACCAACGTGATTTTTATAATAATGCGCGTAGTGAATCTAGAAGTGGTGCTTATGCCTTTGGAAGTGAAAAAGATGCTGCAAGTGCGTATCATCTAGCTGAAATACTTAAAAGGCATAAAATAGAAGTGCACGAAGTAGGTAATAGCTTTCGCGAAAGCGGAAAAGAGTTTAAAAAAGGATATAGCTACATTGTGCCTAAGAATCAACGTCAAAGCAGACTGATAAAGGCTATGTTTGAAAAAAGAACCACATTTCAAGATAGTTTATTTTATGATATATCTGCATGGTCATTTCCATTATCATTTGGACTTAATTTCACAGAAAATGCTTCTATCAGTAGTGCAGGTCCTGCGATTCAAGAACTACAAATGCGTACTCCAAAACCTGTTACTACAAGTACATATGGATATTTAATGCAATGGCACGAGTATTATACACCTAAAGCTCTCAATAAAATTTTAAATGCTGGATTACGAGCTAAAGTAGGCATGAAACAATTTACACTAGAAGGAAATTCATATGATTATGGGACTATTCTAATTCCTGTTCAAAATCAAAAAATGAATGCGCAAGAACTTAGTACATATCTTAGTGATATTTCTAAAGAAACTCATATTGATATTACACCAGTAAGTACTGGACTAACAAAAGGTATAGATTTGGGAAGTAATCAATTTAGAGCTCTAGAACCTGCAAAAGTAGCTATCATATTAGGCGAAGGATTTAATCCTCATGATGCTGGAGAGGTATGGCATCTATTTGATACTCGTTACGATATGAAGATTACAAAACTTGATATCAAAAATCTAAACCGTGCAGATTTAAGTCGTTATACTGATATTATTATCCCTCACTCTTTTGGAGGTGTACTTGATAAAGGTAATACAGAAAAATTAAAAAAATGGGTGAAACAAGGAGGTACACTAATAGGATATCGCAATACTGCTAACTGGTTTGAAAGAAATAAAATGCTTAATATCTCTTTTGAGAGAACAAAGAATCCAGCTAAAAATGTCAATTTTGAACAACGTGGAGATTTTAATGGAGCACAGGTAATAGGAGGTGCCATTTTTGAAGCAAAACAAGATCGCTCTCATCCTATTAATTTTGGGTATGTAAATGATCATATCTCCATGTTTAGGAACACAACTATTTTTGTAAAAGCTGATTCTACTAGTTATAAGAATCCTATTCAGTATACCAAAAATCCTTTACAAGCCGGATACATTAGTAAGATTAACCTGAAAGCAATGTCTGAGACCAGACCTTTTGTACATCAAAGTTCTGGAAGAGGTGAAGTAATTTTATTTACAGACAATACTAATTTTAGAGCGTTCTGGTATGGAACAAATAAACTTCTTATGAATGCTATCTTTTTTGGAGAAGAAATGTAATAAATAGTGAGTCTTTGTTCTTCAAAATTTCCAATACACATAACAGGTACACATGTAGTAATTATACCTAAAGAGCACGCAATAAATTTTGTAAATGCAAATCATAAATGAGTGCACGTAAAAGCGTTTTTCAAAGAGAATATTATCGAATTTCATGGAGCACTTCGCCTGTATCAAGGAGATTATTTAATACGATTTAGTAAACGATATCAAAAAGAATTAGGAGTCTTTCCTTCTGATTTTTTTGAGTTCCAACTTTTTGAAAATACAACTACGTATGGAGTAGAAATTCCAGAAGCATTACAAGCTGTCATGGATAGTGATTCTATAGGATTCTCCTATTTTAAAAAACTTACCGATGGTAGAAAAAGGGGATTAATTTATTACATAATACGTTTTAAAAATAAACAAAAACAAGTAGATAAGTCACTACTCATTTTTAAAAATCTTAAAAGAGGAATTACAAATCCACGAGAACTTATCAAAGGATTATAAAATCTGGTTTTCTCAATGCTTTCTAATATATAGAAAAACCTGTATATTAGAGTCTATTTTTAAACAAACCATTATAATCAAAAAATAACATCTATGAAAAAGATATATATCGCTAGTGCAATGATTGCAATTGCATTATTTACAAGCTGTAAAGGGGATACAAAAACTACTGAGAAAGAAGTAGTCGAGGAAGTAAAAAAAGTAGTAAAAGAAATAAAGGACGTCGAAGTAAAAAAAATAAAAATGTCACTAGATTCTAAAAGTGATAGTAACGCTACTGGGAGTATCGTTTTTGAGGAATCTGAAGGGACCGTAAAAATGATTGCTAAACTCCAAGGACTTTCAGAAGGAACTCATGCGATTCACATACATGAAAAAGCAGATTGCTCTTCTTCTGATGGAAAGTCTTCAGGAGGCCACTGGAATCCTACAGCACAGCCACATGGAGCTTGGGGAGCAGCAGAAGGATATCATAAAGGCGACATCGGAAACTTCGTAGCAAATGATAAAGGGAACGGAACCATTACTTTTAAAACAAATGAGTGGTGCATAGGTTGTGGAGATCAGAAGAAAGATATCACAGGAAAAGCAATTATCGTACATCAAGGCACTGATGATCTTACATCACAACCAAGTGGAGCTGCTGGAAAACGTGTAAGCTGTGGAGGTATTATTATGTAAGATATATATCATAACATACTTTAATAAAAGAGACTTCGAACAGAAATATTTGAAGTCTCTTTTAGTTTAAATCATTTTGATGTTAAAATCTTAATCAATTTACCTACACCTATATTTCTAAGACATAATTTTGTGTATATTGAAGTCTGCATATGAAGTATTTAATTTTAATATGGATAGGGATATTCTTTTACTTTCCTAACGATACAACCATAGTTGAATCTAAAGGGAAACAACGTCATTATTTTCCAAAAGAACTTATCAAAAAAGGAGTATACTTAGGTATGCCCTTAGAAAAATTAACAAAAAAAAGGAAAGAAGCTGTCCCTAGTACTATAAATTCGGAGTTTAAAATAGAAATATCAGAGTTATCCTCTTCATCAGATATCATCTCATATACATATCTATTTACAAAATCAGAACAACCACTACTCTATCAGATTATTATTACTTATGCATCTATGGAAGGTGTTCAAGATAGGGCTATCGCTTTGCTTGGCAATCCAAACTATCAAGGTGAATGGCGTATTGAATCTTCAATCATAAAAGAAGATTTTACGATGGGTATTTGGACATTTGGTCAAAAATGGGTTTTTAGTGGTACACTTACAGGTAGCGAGTGGGAAAAAGGATTTTCAAATTAAACTCATGAATACAATTCCAGAATTATATTTTCCACGTGATACAGAATGGCGAGAATGGTTACATAATAATCATGCCACAACAGGAGGTATTTATTTAATCTTTTATAAGGTAGGAACAAAGATACCAAGTATGCGTTGGGAAGAAGCTGTAAAAGTAGCATTATGTTACGGTTGGATAGATAGTACTGTAAAAAGCCTTGGAGATGGAAAACGAAGACAATACTTCTGTCCACGTAAATCTAAAAGTGTCTGGAGTAAACTTAATAAGACATATATCATAGATCTTGAGAAACAAGGGCTTATGCAGGAAAGCGGAAGACGTCTTATTAAACTAGCAAAAAATGATGGTTCTTGGACAACTCTTGATGGCCCTGATAAAGGCATTATTCCAGAAAAATTACAAATAGCTTTTGATAAAAACTCTGCTGCTTTTACAAATTATCAAAACTTTGCACCTAGTTATCGCAGAGGATACCTTTACTGGCTTAATCAAGCAAAACGAGAAGAAACTCAACAAAAACGGATACAAGAAATTATTCGTCTATGTGAAGCAAATCAGAAATCGAGAGATGGGGTTTGGGGAAGAAAAAAGAAATAATAATAAGGTTTTTGTCAGAGTATATGGTAAGCATAGCCGAGGCACGAAAATTAAATGAATACCAACTATGAAAAGAATACTGTTCTTAGTGATAATCATATGTATCACACAATTACATGGGCAAACTGTTTTAAAACCTGATGCTGTTTTTGATGGAAAAACACTTCACAAAGATTGGGTTGTAGTTGTCACTGATAGTATCATTACGTATACTGGCGTTTCTTCAAAAAAAACAGATCGTTATACATCTGTAATACTGAAAGGAATGACACTCATGCCTGGTTTGATTGAAGGGCATTCACACTTATTATTACATCCATATAATGAAACTAATTGGAATGATCAGGTACTTAAAGAATCCCATACAGAACGTGCTATACGAGGTGTTGTACATGTTGAGAATTCATTACTAGCAGGAGTCACTACCATGCGAGATCTTGGTTCTGAAGGAGCTGGATATAGTGATGTATATTTAAAGAAAACTATAGACAAAGGAATCATCCCTGGACCACGGTTATTGGTTGCAGGGCCTGCTATTGTTGCTACTGGAGCTTATGGCCCAAAAGGATTTCATGAAGGTGTAACAGTTCCTTTAGGTGCCGAACCTGCTAGTGGAACAACAGAAGTGATTAAAGCCGTACGAAGGCAAATTGGAAATGGAGCTGATTTTATTAAAATCTATGCTGACTATCGTTGGCGCTCTGGAGAACCATCGCAGGCTACTTTTTTGCAAGAGGAACTAGATGCAATGATTGCAGCTACAAAAAGTGCTGGAAGATATGCCGTTGCCCACGCAGGTACACCAGAAGGAATGAAAAGAGCCATTCTTGCAGGTGTAGAAACGATAGAGCATGGAGATGGAGGGACACTAGAAATCTTCAAACTCATGAAGGAAAAAGGAGTTGCCTTCTATCCTACGCTGGCAGCTGGAGATGCTATCTCTCAGTATCGCGGATGGAGAAAAGGAGTTGATCCTGAACCAAATCGTATTAAAAACAAAAAAA
>CAYYSK010000151.1:0-8587 GCA_964474345.1 uncultured Flavobacteriaceae bacterium | reverse complement strand
CACTACACTGTATTTTTTACTTTAACCATAGCGATGCTATGCTAAAAGCAAGAAAGCACTAGTGTTTATTGTCGTTTTGCACTTCATTACGAAGTTCTAATGCATAATCTAGGTTTGGCTCTATTGGGGTTATACTTGGCACATCAATCGCGGTACCTACGATAAAATCATTTTGATGATGTATGTAATAATGTGATTCTTACAGCTATACTTACATATATGGCTAGCGAAGATCTTGAAAAAACATCTAGAGTTAAAAGTATTCTCCCTGTAAACTCTAGGATAGGGAAACCACGTGAATGGTCTACATCTAGAAGCCCTACTCGTAAAGGAGGGTTGGATTAAATACGTTTTTGCGAAAGCGTACTCTTAAGAATATCAAAAAGAAGTACTTTGAGAGAAGTACATCTTTTTTTACATTATGTATATTTCTTCCCCTTCTTAGTACTATTAATAAAATAAACTCCAGCAAGCAGAATTACTGCTGCTATAGAGGTTTGTAGTGTAATTATTTCATCTAAAAAATACCAACCCAATAGTATTGCTACGATAGGGTTTATATATGCCGAAGTAGCTACTTTTTCTGTAGAAATCTCTTTAAGTAAATAATTAAAAGATGTAAATGCAGCAATACTTCCAAAAAGAATTAGTGCTATTAATGATAACTGTGTCTTTAGCGTCCAATCAATAGGATTTATCCAAGATTCTCCCATAACAAAACTTCCTATAGCAAGCATAATACCCGCAAGAAGCATTTGATAACCTGTTGTGATAAAGAAATTTTTAGGCATAGATGCTTGTGCCACAAATAGACTCCCTATACTCCAGCTTAGAATACAAGTAAAAATCATAATAATACCTAATGTACTTCCTTCTTGTGTTTGCAATCCTTTCTGACTCACCAACAAATACATTCCTATCATTCCTAAAGCAATACCAATCATAGATTTTGCTTTAATTGTTTTGCGATGCCATAACCGCATTAAAATAAGAATAACAAGTGGTTGTATAGAAGCTAGTAATGCACCAAAACTACTATCTACATACTTTAAAGCCCAGACAAATACTCCATTACCATATCCCAAAAAAAGAAATCCAGCTAATAAACAATTTAAAAATTCTTTTTTGGAGATTTTAAGCGAGATTCCAATACTACGTGCTATACTAAAAATGATAAGTCCAGCACTCGAAAATCGCATAGAAGCAAGCATAAATGGAGGTAGTTCCGTAACAGCAATTTTATTCCACAGATAGGTAGAGCCCCAAAATACATAGATTGAAAAAAAGGCAATAACAATCAGATATGTTTGTTTCTTCATAACAGCTGTCGAAGGTACTGAGATTCTTTTTCATATCTAATATCTATACGTCATAAAAGAAACATAAAATCTTCTACATAACTTACTATAAAGAGGGTATACTTGCTTAGGTTTACCATCATCGTATGCATTAGAAACCTCATAAAAAGTTTCATTTAAAATACTTGCTTGAATATCTATCACTGAGAAACCATTGAGTACTCTGAGGTGTTGAGATGGTGTTGATTTAGGAGGATCCATAAATGTTGGTTTTAGCAGTATAAATATCAATAATTTAGAAAAGGTACATATACGTGTAAACACTTGATTTAGTATATATTTACAGTTTAAAGACTAATGGTTTTTCTCCATTAGTTTTCTTTTTAAGAATTGTTTTACAAGAAATAGGGTCTTTAATTAAAACTTCTATGACCTCTCCATTTCTTTGAACTTCAACATCAAAATTTTTTCCAAAAAGACGTATGTGACGCAATGCCATCTCATTCCAATCTTTAGGTAATCTAGGCTGTATGGTAAAACTATTAAACCCTATAGGAGTGATACCGAATAAACCTTCAGTAAATACACGACAATACAAACCACTTTCTGCTGAAAGGTGTGCCATATTACCTTCAGGGAAAGCTTCTACCACATAAGGTACACGTTCACCCAATAGGCGTGTCGTCGAAAATTGTTTTAATCGTTCTATAGATTGCTCTGTTGCACCTGCTCTTAATGCGCCTCGTAATGCGTACAGTGTACCTCTATCCCAGAAAATTTCAGATATTTTTTTATCTGAATTGTTTTTTTCTACGTGAACACCGTTATCAGTCCATAAACGATCAAATAACGCTTCGGTAGTTGCTTCAGAACGATCATTGATATCGACCACTAATGGTAAACATATCCAATGTCTTAATGTGGTATGTTCTTTATAGTACTTGTAGGTGTTTAATCCTTCTATAGATGCTCCAAAATAATTTTCGATAGCATTTTTTAATGTTTTTGCATTCTTCTTATATTTCTTAATAAGCTTTGAAGGTTTACCTAATTCTTTTGCTAGGTATATAGCATTAGTTAATGCTCCATAATATAAGGATGAAGTTGAGAGGTTTGCTGTACCAGTTTCAATACGCCCCTCCATTTCATCAGATTGAGAAATAACCACTCCTTCACCATTTAAATTACGATGATTATACTCTAAGCCCCATGAAATCAAATCCCATAATTCTTCTGCTTCTTCTCTATCTCCTCTTGCAAGAGCATATTGTGTTGCTCCATAAGCAATCATAGCAGCATCTCCTCTATCTAATAATGATGGCGGTTTGCGTTCTTCTACTTCAAAGGCATATTGTATAGGTTCAAAAATTGGAGATTTGACGCGATCAAAGGCTCGATAACAATTCATAGCACTTTGATTCCCTATATCGTACCCTAAATATGGAAAAAAAGCACTTACATACTCTGCTTGATCATTTGCCCATATTCCAACATAATAACGTCCACCGCCTGGAGAATGTATCAAACCAAGTTTAGAATCAAAAATACTTTCTGAAGCTCTAATTTTAGAAAATTCAAATAATTGATTAAACACTGGATTTGGCGTTTCCAAAATCAAATTTTGTTGCATTTTTTCTAGAAAGTCACCTCGTTTCTCTAAATTGTTTTCATCTACAACGTTAGGCTCATCATTGAGTTGTGCTGTAAAATAAAGTTTATACGTATTAGACTCTCCTGATTGTAATGTTATTTTTTGTTTTCCGTTACTTTTTACACTATACGTAAATGTTCCTCCTATCCCTTGGGTAGATTTACTAGATGTAACTCCTTCATAAGTTATAACAAGTGGCTCTTTTGTGGTATTTGTTAATTGTAATTCTTCTATAAATAAACGTTGATTTGTAGATGGATATAGCTTTCGCGAAAACGTAACGCCGCTTGTACTTTTAGTATGAATAAACGTAATCATTCCATTTATAACAACTTCTTTTAAAACTCCTGGAGAGAATTGACGATTTCCAATATAAAATTTAGGCAAAATATCATCTGTATACGTTTCTTTAAGGTAGGCTCTAAAAACATACCAATCTGGATCAGATTCTTTGATAAATGGATGTAATTGTGGATAGAATAATTCACGTTCAATATTCAAGCCTCCATTTTTATGTACTGTATAAGAAACGATTCCTGCTACTTTTGTTCCTGCCATCTCTATATTATCAGAATGAGGTAATGAACTCTCGTTTATTGTCCAAGAAATTGCATTACCTTCTATAATATGCCAACGATCATCTTCCTGTGATTGAGCAGTTAATATGCAGAAAAAAAACAAGGTATAATAATATATTTTCATCTAAATAATAGCTTCGGTGAATGTATCAAATTACTTAATTCAGGTTTAGATTAACACTTTTAATAGGCTTAAAATAAGAATATGCTTCTTGTCAACCAAAAAATTATGGATTGTACTTTTATCTTAAAGAAGATATTATATCTTGGTACTGTATCTATTATATACACTTTATTTACAATGCTATGAAAACAAATTACTTATTATTACTTTTTATGATGCTTCTTATCTCTTGTAATACAACTACAAAAGACAGCGTCAATCAACAATCTACAATAGATCAATATCTTTCTTATGATTCAAAAGAAGATCAATTTACAGGAGGTATAAAAATGATTCCCATAGAAACACCAAAAGGTACTTTTAATGTATGGACCAAACGTGTTGGGAATAATCCTAAAATCAAGGTGCTTTTATTACATGGTGGTCCAGGAATGACTCATGAAATTTATGAATGTTTTGACGGTTATTTCCCACAAGAAGGAATCGAATATTATTATTATGATCAATTAGGAAGTTATTATAGTGATCAACCTGATGATTTGAGTTTATGGGATACCGCTCGATTTGTAGAAGAAGTTGAACAAGTGCGCATTGCATTAGGATTAGATCAAGATAACTTTTATCTATTTGGACAATCTTGGGGAGGTATTCTTGCTATGGAATATGCTTTAAAATACCAACAAAATTTAAAAGGTTTAATCATTTCAAATATGGTTCCTTCTATTCCAGATTATATGACATACAGTGATACTATTCTTGCCCCAAAAATGGATCCAAATGTATTGGAAGAAATTATGACTTATGAAAACGCAGAAGATTATAGTAATGAACGTTATCTAGAATTGGTTGTTAATCATTATTATACAGAGCATATTATAAGGATGCCTGTAGATCAATGGCCTAATTCTATACAAAGAGGGTTTAATCATTTAAATCCAAAAGTATATGTTACGATGCAAGGTCCTAGTGAGTTTGGAGTAAAAGGAGATGCCACTCTAAAGGAATGGGACGTGAAGGATCGTTTAAAAGAAATTAAAGTTCCAACGCTATCTATAGGAGCAACGTATGACACTATGGATCCAAAACAAATGGAATGGCTTGCTAACGAAGTACAAAATGGTCGTTATCATCATTGTCCAAACGGAAGTCATTTATCGCAATACGATGATCAAAAAGTGTTTTTTAAAGGCTTAGTTCAATTTCTTAAAGATGTGAATCAAGAAACTTTTTAAGGCCTAGTACTAACTACTTTTATTAGAAGAACAAAACGGATTCATCAATTCTAAAATAACAAGACTCATAGTCTGTATGTTTTTGTACATTTAAATCAAAATTGCAACTGAAAAAATAAAACCATGATTTCTACTCATTTTCCCACTACTCGTTCTCTTTTTTTATACACTACTCTCCTACTGTTAGGGATTTCATGTAAAAAAGAAATTTCTCAAAAAGATACTAAAACTACAGAAGTTGTTGAGACAATTTCTCCTTCAAAAGCAGCTCTTAAAAATGCATTAACCTTATATGCTTCTTTTGATAAGGGACCAAATGCTGATTTTGCATTAGGAGATTCTCAATTATATTCTGTTCCTTCTCGTAAAGCTAGAGATTCTGCACAAGTAGGATTACACAAATCCGGAGTATCTATTGCCAAAGGTCAAGGACGCTATGGAGATGGTCTTCTATATGCCGAAGATAGTAAAGGATATATCTACTACCCTAGTAAAAATAACATTGCATACAATACAGAAAATTGGGGAGGTGCTATATCATTTTGGTTAAGTCTTGATCCAGCTACAGATCTTGAACCAGGTTATTGTGACCCTATTCAGATTACAGATGTAAGCTATAATGATGCCGCTATTTGGGTGGACTTTACAAAAGAAAACCCTAGAGATTTCAGGTTAGGAGTTATAGGTGATCGTGATAGTTGGAACCCTAAACCCGAAGGTCCTGACAATGAAAATCCAATTTTCATTGAACAATTAAAAGGCGTTTCTAACCCACCATTTGCAAAAGGCACTTGGACACATATTCTCATTAATTATACCAGTTTAAATACAGGTCATGGAAAAGCTGCCTTGTATATAAATGGAGAGTTAAAAGGGATCAGAAAAGAAATTAAAGACCCATTTACTTGGGATTTAGAAAAATCAAACATTTATTTAGGTTTAGGATATATTGGTTTGATGGATGAGCTTTCTATCTATAATAAACATTTATCGCAAAAAGAGATAACTACACTGTATACACTTCAGAATGGTATTCACGAGTTATTAGATTAATTTTCTAAGTACGCTTTCGCGAAAGCGTACTCATCAATATTAGTATCATTAAACACTTATTTTTATGCGATTCACTTATTTTATTTTATGTATAGCTTTTTTAACACTGGTTGCCTGTAAAAAAGAACCCGTTAAAACAGAAGAGCAAAAACGTTGGGCATCACATGTTGCTAATACAACGATTATAAGAGATGATTTTGGAGTGCCTCATATTTATGGAAAAACTGATGCAGATGCTGTTTTCGGATTATTATATGCGCAAAGTGAAGATGATTTTAATCGTGTAGAGCAAAATTATATATGGGCTACAGGACGTCTTGCAGAGGTTGAAGGTGAAGAAGCTATTTATAGTGATGTGAGAGCTCGTTTATATATGACGCAAGAAGAAGCAATAGCAAACTACAAAAATAGTCCAGAATGGCTAAAAAAGTTGTGTATTGCCTTTGCAGATGGTCTTAATTATTATTTAGAAACACACCCAGAAGTAACTCCTAAGTTATTGACACATTTTGAACCATGGATGCCGATGTATTTTAGTGAAGGATCCATAGGTGGAGATATAGAGCGTGTATCTACTAAGAAAATAAAAGCAATGTATGAGTCTGGCATGGAAATTCCAAAAGCAACAGCTATTGCAATTCAACAAGAATTAGAAATGCAGGAACCACAAGGATCAAATGGTATAGCTATTTCTGGTTCTTTAACACAATCTGGAAACCCTCTATTACTGATCAATCCACATACATCTTTCTATTTTAGAGGAGAAGTACACGTTGTAAGCGAAGAAGGCTTGAATGCATATGGTGCAGTCACATGGGGGCAGTTTTTTGTTTATCAAGGATTTAATGAAAAAACAGGTTGGATGCATACGTCTACTTATACAGATGTCATTGATGAATTTGTAGAAACTATTGAGAAAGCCCCAAATGGTAATCTTATGTATAAGTATGGTGACCAATTGAGGCCTGTGACGCAATATAATATGGTTATACGCTATAAAGACGGAGAAAGTATAAAAGAAAAAACAGTTCCTGCATATCGTACACATCATGGACCTATTACACATATAAAAGACGGACAGTGGGTCGCTTCTGCTTTAATGTGGCAACCTGTTGATGCCTTAAAACAATCTTATGTTCGAAGTAAACAAGATGGGTATAAAGGATTTAGAGAGATGATGAACATACGTACAAATTCTTCAAATAATACAGTATATGCAGATGTTGAAGGGAATATTGCCTATTTCCATGGCAATTACATTCCTAAACGCGATGTGTCTTTTGATTATACACAACCCGTGGATGGTAGTAACCCAAAAACAGATTGGCAAGGATTGCATACCGTTGATGAGACAATTATGCTTTTAAATCCTAAAAATGGATGGTTACAAAATTGTAATTCTACTCCATTTACTGCTGCATTAGAATACAGTCCTAAAAAAGAAAATTATCCTCGTTATATGTCTATAGATAGAGAAAATTTCAGAGGAGTACATGCTATAGATCTTTTAAAAAAAGGAGAAAATTATACCATAGATAGTCTTATAGAATTGGGCTATGATCCTTATTTACCAGGGTTTGCTGCACTTATTCCAGGTCTTATAGAAGCTTATGATAAAAATAATGGCTCTAAGGAGATGCGCTCATTCATAAATGAACTCAGGAATTGGGATTATAGAACCTCAAAGCAATCTAAAGCAATGACACTTGCTCATTACTATGGTACTGAATATTTAAGAACAGGAAAACGTCCTGAAGACAGGTTGACTGCCATGCAACTCCTCTCCTATTTTGGAAATGAATCTCCACTAGAAGAACGTCTCTCTATTTTTAAAAAAGTGATTCATCGTTTAGAAAGTGATTTTGGAACTGCGCTTATTGCTTGGGGAGAGATACATCGTTTTCAACGTATTAATGGTGATATACGACAACCTTTTAATGACGATTTGCCTAGTACAGCCGTTGGTCTTGCTTCTGGTCGTTGGGGTGCTCTTGCTGCTTATGGGGAACGATACACTAATAAAACTAAAAAGATTTATGGAACTCGTGGTAATAGTTTTGTTGCTGTAGTAGAGTTTGGCGATAAAGTAAAAGCAAAGACAAGTCTTGCTGGAGGACAAAGTAGTGATCCTAATTCTCCGCATTTTGATGATCAAATACAACCCTATGTAGATGCTCAATTTAAAGAAGTAGCTTATTATAAAGAAGATGTACTAAAAAGAGCTAAAAAAACATATCACCCGGGAGAGGAGTGAGATATAGCTTACCTGCCTCTACGTATTAATGAGAAAGAACCTCTAAACGTTCGTCCATCAGAAAAAATGACTAAATACCAGTATTCATTTAATGGTAAGAGATTTCCATTATATACCCCGTTCCATCCATTACCCATACGTCTTCTTGATAAAAATGCTTTTCCAAAGCGACCGAAGATGACAAACTGTTCAGTTGGATTTAATATGTTAGTAACTCCACCTACTTGAATATTTTGTCCAAAGGCAAAATGGGTAGTAAAAAAAGAAAAATGTTTCATTCTTAATATAACCTTGCAAAAATATATAATCAATAATACAATATATTATTCTTATATATTTAAGCCGAATTATGCATTAGAACTTCGTAATGAAGTGCAAAACGACAATAAACACTAGT
>CAYYSK010000150.1:0-8595 GCA_964474345.1 uncultured Flavobacteriaceae bacterium | reverse complement strand
GATTTAGCCATGCTAGAAGAATTATTTGCAGAAATTACTTTAATAGCAAACGAGCCATGTACAGATGAAACAGAGTGGGAATTTGTGGCTTATGGCTCTAAGGCTTGCGGTGGACCTCAAGGTTATATTGCATATCCTACGACAGGTATAGACGTTGAAGCATTTTTAGTATTAGTAGAAAACTACACTACAGAAGAAGCTATTTATAATTCTAATTATGGTATTGTCTCTACATGTGATGTTCCCGCAGAACCTATAGATATAATTTGTGAAAATGAAGCGCCTGTTCTTATATATGAGTAGACTATTCTCTACTATCTCTTATTGTTTCTAGACCTTTTTTAATATCCATTTTGTCCTTTGGTAAAAAGCCTTTCACAGTAAGTACGAGTCCACAAATAATTAAGATAAAGCCTAGTAGTTTTTTAAGTTTAAATATACGCCTTGGAGTAAGATATCCTTTTAATTGCTTTGCAAGTACAATTTTACCTAGATCTATAATAAAGTACGTGGCAAGCATAATTCCTAAGAATGTGAAGAGTCTTACAGGATCATTATCTACTGTAGGTCCCACTACGATAATTACACCTAACCAAATAACTAAGACGCCTATATTTATAAAATTAAGCAAAAACCCTTTTATAAAAAGTTGAAGATATCCGTGTTTTACACTTTTTATTCTAGACGGGTCTAGCATTTCACGCGTAGGCCTTTTTAAGTACATCATTAAACCGTATACGATAAGAATCACACCTCCAAAAACATATAGTCCTGGGGCATTACTTAAATTTTCTAATAACTGATAACTACTTAAGTAAGCAATACCTATAAATAAAATATCGGCAGTAAAGACACCAAAATTAAAGGATATTGCTGCTCTAAAACCTTTGGTTGCGGCTGTTT
This sequence comes from uncultured Flavobacteriaceae bacterium, assembly GCA_964474345.1. Taxonomy (GTDB): domain Bacteria; phylum Bacteroidota; class Bacteroidia; order Flavobacteriales; family Flavobacteriaceae; genus Dokdonia. The sequence continues at coordinate 7,692 of CAYYSK010000150.1, read as the reverse complement.
CAAGAAGTACAAAAAACACAGGACCTATCATAAACGCAAGCACGAGACCAGAAGTAAGCGCAGCAGGAAGATCTTGAAACATAAATATATATCCTTTTACACAAAGTTAGGGAATGCGAGTTAACCTCCAAAGGGGTATATCTAAAAATAATAGAGGTGTATAGTTTTTGGTTATACTATACACCTCTAATTAAACTGCCAATAGTTTAATGAAAGTTAAATCACTTTTATAGGATTCTAATACGTCCTCCAAAGGTTCTTCTTCTTTTTACTTCTTCGGGATTTCCATATATATCTACATCTCCTCCAGCCCGTATAGTTACATCAACTTTTTTTGAAGCATATACTTCAACTTCTCCTCCAGCTTGTACAAATACTTTTGACTCTTTTGTTTCTAAATCTCTACCTTCATAAACACCTCCTGTATTTACAGTGACATCTTGCGTCTCTGCTAAACCGCTCGCTTCTATAATTCCTCCAGTAACCGCTCGCATAGTAGCTTTTTTAACGTTTAGTCCCACTTTAATACGTGCTCCTTCTTGCATTTTGACTTCTATCTCATCTTGTTCTATAAGTTCATTAGAAGTAATCTCTGCACCCTCATTACCATCAATTATTCTTAAATTATTATAGTATACGTTTACAAACGTATTATTACCATCAAAGATCAAATTAAACTCCATACGTATCTTTAATTTTCCATCTTTATTAATTACTTGTACTTGACTAGCATCTGCTCCAGAAACAACTACTTTGTTTTCGTCTGATTTTACTAGATTAACTACAATACGATCATATACTTTTACGGTGTCAAAGTCACCTACATTTTTTGTGATTGGATTTTGTCCAAATGAAATGGCTGTGATACAAACAGCAATTACAGTCATTATTATCTTCTTCATACTTATGTTTATTTGGTATAGAGACCTATCAAGATATATATTGTTACAGTTCCTTATAAAAAAGTAATTCTTAAGAAGCTTTACTTTGTATTTCTTCTCTCTAAATTATCTGTAGCTTGTAAAAGTTTTCTCTTTAGGTTTGCATCAATTTCTGGATGAGAAGTAATATAATCTTCGACCATAGTATGTGCTTCTTTAGAAGTATATCTACCTATAGTACTATTTAACCATCCTAATGGGAAAAAGATATCTCCTGTTTGTTGAATTTCTTCTAATAGTTCCAAACTTAACGCTACATTTTTAATGCTTTCTTTTTGTCGTAACGGATGATGTATGTATGAGCAAGCTGTTTGTATCCAATTCTCCTTTTCTCTATTCTTAGCGTCTTTAAATGATTCAAAATAGGTAGCTCGTGTTACTGGATCAGCAGCTAATGCAGGGATTAAGAATTCAAAGCGTTGTATCTTATCAGAATTGGTGAGTTCTGATTTGGCTTTTGCCAAAATGGCCTCCCCTTCAGAATGGCCATATAATGCTAATACTTGTGCTAAATTTGTATAATTATCCTTATTTAAAATAAGATTATCTATTGCTTCTTCCTTATTCCAAATACGATATAAAGTTGCAATTCCTGTTTCAGAATGCGCAATAGATCTATATGTATTAAACAATGTTTTTTTAATATTCTTAGACTCTGATTGTTTAAGTCTTCTATACATTGTTGTTTCTATATCTGGTTGATACATTTTACGTTGTTGTTCAGTAAAGGAATTCCAATACAGACTAGAAGCTTGTCCAGTAATCATACGAAGGATAAGTTCATTAGATTCGGTTGCGATTCCTTTGATGAGGTTTTTAAAAGTCATGGTATTTACTAATGTACCCTGAAGTGTATTTTCATAGGTATTGAGATACGCATGTGCTCTAGAAACTTCGTTTTCTATGCCATTAATTTGTGTTATAGATGTTTCACTTGCAGGAAATACTCCATACCCATATCCATTGCTGTTATATAAAATATACAATGGCTGAGAGGCTCCTATCGCTTGGGAGATTTCTATATGCTTTGCATTACTAACAATAGGAATGGTTGTAATACTATCTTTATACACTAAACTAATGTCAAAAGATTGTGGCCAGTAATTATTAGATCCATCCTCAGCTGTTTGAGTCAGTGTAAATTGTTTTATTTTCTTACTTCCATCATATTGAATATCTCCAGAAAAAATTGGTCTTCCCGAAGAATTTACCCAGACATCACTCCACGTTTTTAAATCAAGGTCTGTTTTCGTGTCTAGGATCTTAACTAATCCATTCCAATCTGCATTTTCATTTGCATATGTTGTAATGTATTCTCTTATACCTTCTTTAAATTTTGTTTCTCCTAGCGTTAATTCTAACTGACGCATCATAATAGGTGCTTTATTATAAATTATGCTTCCATATAAGGATCCTGCATTCTTAAGGTTATCTAGGTTTTGACGGATAGGATTGGTTCCTTTTGTACGGTCTACACCATACGCTCTTGGATAATGCGATGTCAAAAATTGTAAATCATGATTGATATCTGTAAAGACAGGATTTACAATTTTATCTGCCATAAAATTGGCAAATACTTCTTTCATCCACACATCATTAAACCATTGCATGGTTACTAAATTTCCAAACCACATATGAGCAGTCTCATGAGCAATGAGTTTGGCTCTGGATAATTCTTGAGAACGGGTTGCACTATTATCCAAAAACAAACTTGACTCTCTATATTGTATAGCTCCTGTATGTTCCATTCCTCCATATTGAAAACCTGGAATCGTAGCAAAATCAAACTTCTTAAATGGAAAACCATGCTGAGTATAGTCTTCCAAAAAATCCAAAGACGATTGATGTAATTCAAAAATAGGTGTGATACTGGCTTCTATTTTTTCTTCATTGGTTTCTCTGTATAGCATATTCATTGCTCTCTTTGTATCTTGAGAAGCAACTATTTCAAACTTTCCCGCCACAAAAGAAAACAAATACGTACTCATAGTATCTGATTCTTCAAATTGATAGGTCGTTAAATCCCTTTCTGTTTCTTTAAATTCTAATGGCGCCCCGCAAATCACTTCCCAATCTTTAGGCGCAATGATTTTTACTACATATCTGGCTTTTATATTGGGTTGATCAAAACAGGGAAATACAGTTCTCGCACGATCCGGAACCAAGAGTGTATATAGATAATCATCATTACGATTTAATGATAACTCTCCTGCATTAAATGTAATATCAATAGTGTTCTTCCCTATTTGTAATGCCTCTATAGGAATGATAAGATGTTCTTTATCGTGAACAATAGTTCTTTCTTTACCATTAACATCAAGAGTTTGTAAGGCATTAGCTTCTTCTTTAAAATCTAGATACAAAGGGTGTGTTAGATCATGTATTGTTGTTTCTAGGATTAATCGGGATGAGATAGGCATTTCTTTTCCTTCTGGAATTATAAAGGATAGATTATAGACTACATCTTGTACTTGTGTACGCCGATACGTTGCCATATCTAGTGGTACCCCCGTATCATTTACAAAAGATATTTCTTCTGAAGTTTGGGTACAGGAGAAGCAAAGAAAAATACAGAGAATGAAATAAAAAGAATGCTTTATCATAGAGTGATTCTAAAATAGAAAGCAAGATAGTTAAATCTTGAATCAAGATCGATGTTTGATATAATATATCGATCTTGATTAGATTTTGATATGTTCTAAATTGTATAGAAAGGTAAATTACTATTTCAATTTACTAAAATTCAAGTATTTATACCTAGTTATGAGTTTTAGTTTTTTTCTAATTTTGAAAACTATATATTAAAACATACTCAATTATGGATTCAAATTCAATCTCAAGATTAGGTCTTTCTAATAAAGAAATGGCTATAAAGTATGGTCCTCTTTCTGGACTTATCGGAACTTGGACAGGAAACAAAGGCGTTAACCTTATTGCAGTTCCTAATCAAAAAGGAGATTTTACATTACTTGTTGCTCCTTATTATGAGACCATCGAGGTCACTGCACTAAGCAGTACTACTCCCAACAGAGGATTAAAAACTATTGAGAACATACCTACTTTGATGTATAGTTTACGTATTCACAATGCTAATGATAATAGTTTAATGCATGCTGAAAATGGTATATGGGAACTTCTTGATGGTTCAAAAGATAATAATGGATACAATCTTGCTCGTATCTCTACAGTGCCGCATGGAGACGCTATTATGGCTTTAGGAAATTCTTCAGTAACAAATGGAAGGCCTGATATCAATGTAAAAGCAAGTGCACTTCCTACTGGTGGTTTACCTCCGCTTCTTGGATATACAGATGTCTATCATCCAGAAATCGTACCTGGATTTACAAATGCAACACCTAATACATATCTTACAGATTACCTAGATGCTCAAGAAAAAGCAGGAAAAGTAATTACAAGTAGTACCAATCTTATCGTAAGTACTGCAAATAATGGAGGTATCAACAATATACCTTCTATCGATAAAAATGCAGATGCTACAGCATTTAAAAGTATTTTCTGGATAGAAACTGTTCAAGATAAAAATACTGGGCAAAGTTTCCAACAACTACAATATTCTCAAAATACCATCATTGATTTTCCTGTAAAAGGAACTCCAAAAGGAGAGACTATACACTGGCCACATTTTAATGTAAATACATTAATCAAGCAATAATTGTTATTTTATACGCTTTCGCGAAAGCGTATTTAGAATGAGAATAACAAGTATAAGAACAGTCTCAAATACAGTTTGTATTTGAAGCTGTTCTTTAATTTTATTATTAATAGTATATCTAGGATTTCAAATACTTAGTAAGTGATTTTTTAATATAATATTTGTTTATCATCACTTCTATTAGTGTAAGAACCACAAATATTCCTGTAAATAATAATATAGTATATATATCGCTTTCTTCTTTTAGACTATAAAATAGATTAAGTATTAATACAAATACTGTCAAAAAGAAAATTATCACGCTTACTGGATTAAATTGTAACGTATATCTATTAAAATTTTCTTTCTTAAAATTGATAAGCATCTTTGGAAGAAAATATTCAAAAGGAGATCGTATTCTCAAAAAATCAAGGCTTTTTTCTTTTTCATATCCTAAAAAATATTTTCCATCACTACTGCTATATGATGTTGACGATTTTATATCTAAAGGTCGTGTTCTTTTTAAAGCACGACTTCTCATAGCATTCTCTATATCTTCGGGTTTTATTTTAATATCAATATAAAAAGCTTTCTTAATCATACGTTATTATTCTCGTACGCCTATCAAATGAAAATCGAGATGTTTCTTGACAAGATCTGCTTCTTTTACTTTTACAATAACTTCATCTCCTAATGTGATTTGATTATGTGTTCTTTGACCAATAATAGAATAATTTTCTTGATCAAATTCATAATGATCATCTTTAATATCTCGGAGTCTGACCATCCCTTCACATTTATTTGAAATAATTTCTACATAAATCCCCCACTCTGTTACTCCAGAAATCACACCTAAAAATTCTTCATCTTTATGATCTTGCATAAACTTGACTTGCATGTATTTAATACTGTCACGTTCAGAATTAGTTGCCAGCTGTTCCATGGCACTAGAGTGCTTGCATTTTTCTTCATATTCTTCTTCACTAGCAGATTTACCACCATCTAGATAATGTTGTAATAATCTATGAACCATCACATCAGGATAACGACGTATAGGTGATGTAAAATGCGAATAATAATCAAACGCAAGACCATAATGTCCTATATTTTCTGTAGAATATACTGCTTTTGACATCGTACGTATTGCAAGAGTATCTACCATGTTTTGTTCTTTCTTTCCTTGTACATCTACCAGTAAATTATTAAGAGAACTTGTCACACTTTTACGATCTTTCAGATTAAGCTTGTATCCAAACTTGCCTACTACCTTTTCTAAGGCTGCTAGTTTTTCATCATCTGGTTCATCATGGATACGATATACAAAAGTATGTTTAGGCGATCTCTTCCCTATAAACTCAGATACTTTACGATTTGCCAATAGCATAAATTCTTCTATCAGCTTATTCGCATCTTTTGATGTTTTAAAGAACACACCTGTTGGATTTGCATCTTCATCTAGATTAAATTTTACTTCTACTTTATCAAAAGAAATAGCACCATCCTTCATACGTTGTCCACGCATCATTTTGGCAAGTCTATCTAATTCTAAAGTGGCTTCTACCAAAGCATCATCTACTGTATATGTTTTTCCAGTTAATGAGACTTCGGCTGGAATTTCATTACTTTTTGATTCGATAATCGCTTGTGCTTCTTCATAGGCAAAACGAGCATCACTATACGTTACTGTGCGTCCAAACCATGAATTAACAATTTTCGCAGAAGCGGGAACCATTTCAAACACGGCAGAAAAGGTATATTTTTCTTCATGTGGTCGTAACGAACATGCTCCATTACTTAAAATTTCAGGAAGCATTGGTACTACTCTATCCACTAGATATACAGATGTTGCACGTTCATAAGCTTCGTCATCTAGAATGGTTCCTGGAACCAAATAATGACTTACATCTGCAATATGAATTCCTATCTCATAATTCCCATTTTCAAGTTTTTGAAAACTCAATGCATCATCAAAATCTTTAGCATCTTTTGGATCTATCGTAAATGTGAGAGTATCCCTCATATCACGACGTTTTGATATCTCACTAGGTTTTATAGAAGTATCTATTTTGTTTGCATAGTCTTCTACTTCTTTAGGAAACTCATATGGTAAACCATATTGTGCTAAAATAGAATGAATCTCTGTATTATGCTCTCCTGGTTTTCCAAGAACCTTAGTTATTTTTCCAAAAGGAGAATCTGCTTTATCTGGCCAATCTTCTAGTTGGACTAATACTTTATCTCCATGTGCTGCTTTTCCTATTTTCTTAAGCGGAACAAATACATCTGTATACATTTTTGCGCTTTCAGAAGTATGTACAAATGCAAACTTTTTTTGAATTTCTATAACACCTACAAAAGACTCTGTTTTACGTTTTAAAACTTTAACAATTTCGCCTTCGTGTTTTTTACTACGACGTTGTTTATATACATATACTTCTACTTCATCACCATGTAATGCTTTATTCATATGTTGTGGAGGGATATAAATATCTTGCTCCATATCTTGTACCATCACATATCCCCCACCTTTTCCAGAAACATCTAGTATTCCTGTATAATAATTTTGGTTAGGCGTTAGTTGGTATTTTCCTCTTTCAGGTTCAATGATCTGACCTTTGGCTTTTAATTGTCCAAGTCTCTTTATAACCATATTGCGACTACTTGTGTCATTGACATCAAGTTTTGCACAAATTTGTTTGTAATTAAACGTTTTATGGTGATCTTCTTTAAGAATACGAATGATCCTTTCTGTGAGGTTATTAATCTTTGCAGAACCACGTCTGCGTCTTTTTTTAGTCATGTAATTATTGTAATCATATTCATTTCTATTATGTATAGAAATTTTATTTATCTATTGCTTAATGAATGTATTATGATGCATTTTGGAGGTCAATGCGTGTATACTGTGAAGTCTATTAAAATAGTATGAATTCTTTTAAAATAAATTCATTAAGATTAGTGCAAAGCTACGTTTTAAATATTAAATGAAAGTTTTATACTATTATTTTAACCCGAATTATGCATTAGAACTTCGTAATGAAGTACAAAACGACAATAAACACTAGTACTTTCTTGCTTTTAGCATAGCACCGCGTAGCC
>CAYYSK010000149.1:0-8602 GCA_964474345.1 uncultured Flavobacteriaceae bacterium | reverse complement strand
CGTGCTTCGATGTCAAATTTTATATCTTTTGCCATGATAATCTTTTGATTGTCATCTCTGCATAGGCAGAGATTTTTTTGGTTATTCTAACTATTAATTTGTTTTGAGTTGCGATTTATAAGCTTTCGCAAAAGCGTATTATACAATTGCAAGAATATCTTCTTCCTTCATAATCATATAATCTTTACCGTCTAGTTTAAGCTCAACGCCCGAGTATTTTCCATAAATAACAGTATCTCCTGTCTTTACAGTCATATCATAGTCTTTTTTACCAGAACCTACAGCAACAACTTTTCCTTTTTGTTGTTTTTCTTGAGCCGAATCAGGGATATATAATCCAGAAGCTGTTTGAGTCTCTGCTGGTAGTGGTTCTATAACCACACGATCAGCAAGTGGTTTAATGTTTAAAGCCATTTTTTGAGTCGTATTTATAATGTTAAATAGTTATGTTTTACGTTTGAATAAAAGACAGAAATTATGCCAGTCATTATGTGCTGACAAATTTACAGCAGATTTATGACAAACAAAAAATGCCAGCAATTCAAGCTGGCATTTTTTGTTTTTTTTTAGAAGTACTTCTTATGGATTGTTACCATCAGGAGTATCTGTTGTTGTGTCATTTGTTGTTGGTACTTCTACAGGAGCAGTTGTTTCTACAGCATTTTCATCAAATATTTGAGACTCACTATCTCCTCCAAAAATAGGAATGTTACTTAATAAAATAAGGACTAATAACAATGTTGCTAATCCCCAAGTTGCCTTATCTAAAAAGTCTGTTGTTTTTTGAACACCACCCAATTGTTGTGTACCTCCTCCTCCAAAAGAAGATGATAATCCTCCTCCTTTAGGGTTTTGTACCATAATTACTACGACTAGTAAAAAAGCTACGATAATGATTAATGCTAAAAATATATAAAAGGTACTCATAATTCTTTATTTTCTTCTAATTGCTGTACTGCTCGAATTTGGTCTGCAAAGAAACCACTTTTTTCTGGATATTTCAAACTTAAAATACGATAGGCTTGCTTTGCTTTTTTAAAGTTTTTTTGTTCAACATAAACACGAGCTAAAGTCTCTGTCATTAACACTTCAGAAGGAATGAGTGATTCTTTTGCAAGATTCTTTTTTTCCTTTGTCGTCGATGGAGAGAAACCAATTTTAGGATTAGATTCTATAAAAGAATCAATAATTTCTTGTTTACGCTTCTTATTACCTTTTGTAGAATCTTTAGTCTTATTAATTTCAGAAGTTTTTATTGAAGATTCAGAATTTGAAGTTGACACTTCTATTTTTTCTTTGAGAGAAATCCTCTCTATTGGTGAAAATTTGGATAATTGTAACCATTCATTAAAGGAGTGTGCTTCATTCGTGTTGAATTCTAGTGGCTTTCCTACAGAAAGAATCTCTTTAGATTGAGTTGGATTTGTGATTTCTGAATGTTCTTTTTCAACAAAAAGATGTGGATCAAGTATTTGAGAAGCTTTTTCTTGTTCCTCTTGTTGTACTTGAAGAGAGACATCTTGTAAATCTTCTATAGTAAAACCTCTTAAATAGGTGTCTTGTGCTTTAATTTGAGTACTTATATTATTTTGAATAAAAACATCAGAAGTGATATATTCAAATAATACAGACCTATCTGTAGTATGTGCGGCAACAATTTTTAAAGCTTTGTTATATGAAAAACTATTTTGATTTTTGAGGCCCTTAAGGTATAACGCTTGCGCGCTTTGAAAAAATGGGAATTCATCAATAATTGTCCTGATATCAGCAGTTTGTTCTCCAGTGATTTTTTCTGGGTGCTCTAATAGATATGTAAATGATTGTGTGTTCATTTATTACCACTTAGCTAATGAATCGTTTATAATATCTTGAGTAATACGATCAAAAATTTCTTCTAATGCTGTATCTAAAGGACCTCCTATTAACTGTGTTGTCGCGGGAACATCTGAAAAGAAAGAAAAACGTTTTTCAAAATCGTCTTCGCCGTCTGATTTCTTGTTATTATAATAACGCACATTTACTGTTATAGTAAGTCTGTTTTGAGCTGCAGTATTTTGAGATGTAGATGCTTGAGGGGCAATGTAATATTCTACAATTTCTCCTTCAAAAAGAAGTTCTCCATTGTTAGGAACAAGACTTAAATTGGTTTGATTTTGAATTAAATCTTGTAATTCTAAGGTGAACGTTCTATCAATGCCAGGTTCAACAATAGGGGCTTCATTTCTGAAAAAATTTACTTGAAATGTCTCTATTTCTGGATCGATTGAAATACCATTAAAAGAGTATACGCCACATCCTTGGAATATAAAGCAACAGCTAAGTGCAAATAAAATAGTAATTGTTTTTTTCATGCTATTACAACGGCTAGCGTATGTTAAAATTGGTTAAGCAATATACAATGATCTTATAAAATTATAGATCAAATTGTTTGATCTTTCTATATAGGGTACGTTCACTGATTCCTAATTCATCAGCGGCTGCTTTACGTTTTCCTTTATGACGTTCTAATGATTTTTTAATCAATTCTAACTCTTTATCGTGTAATGATAGCGTTTCTTCTTCTTCAATTTCTTCGGCAAAATGATAAGGATCTTCTTTGTTGGGATCAGAATGTACTATTGGAGAAATAGGAGCCACTGGAGTCACTTGCTCAGGAATATGTAGTACTTCCATTACGGAATCTGTAGTATCATAGTTTGTTGCTTCTGTGTCTTCACTATAAATTTTCTTAATGAGTGACTCATTTTCTTCTCTCACATCAGCCGTGTTTCCATTTTTCATAAGCTCTAATGTGAGCTTTTTAAGATCATTGAGGTCTGATTTCATATCAAATAAGACTTTATATAAAATCTCACGTTCGTTTGAAAAATCAGATTGCTCTTTCTTGTTGATAACGGCGGGTAATTTATTTCCAGTATCAGGTAAATAATTACGTATTGTACCTATATTAATAGAACGGTTTTGTTCTAGAACAGACACTTGTTCTGCTACGTTACGTAGTTGTCTGATATTACCAGACCACCTGTATTGCTGTAGTGATTGAGTAGCTTGTTCATCCAGTCTAATCGTAGGCATCTTGTATTTCATTGCAAAATCTGATGCAAACTTTCTGAATAGGAGATGTATGTCATTTTTACGCTCACGTAGTGGAGGCAAATTAATTTCAACAGTGCTTAATCTATAATATAAATCTTCTCTAAACTTCCCTTCTTTAATAGCTTCAAACATGTGTACGTTTGTTGCAGCTACAATACGAACATCTGTTTTCTGAGTTTTGGAAGATCCTACTTTTAAGAATTCGCCATTTTCTAAGACCCTTAATAAGCGTACTTGTGTAGGTAAAGGAAGTTCTCCAACTTCATCAAGAAAAATAGTACCGCCATCTGCTACTTCAAAATAACCATTACGAGTTTGTGTTGCTCCTGTAAAAGCTCCTTTTTCGTGACCAAAAAGCTCACTATCAATAGTTCCTTCAGGTATAGCACCACAATTTACGGCTATATATTTGTTGTGCTTTCTATGAGATAGTGCGTGTACGATTTTTGGAATACTTTCTTTTCCCACTCCAGATTCTCCAGTAACTAATACAGAAATATCTGTAGGAGCTACTTGAATTGCTTTTTCTATAGCACGATTTAATTTAGGATCATCGCCTATAATTCCAAATCGTTGTTTTGTCGCTTGTATTCCTTCCATATAATATTCGTTACTATGAATATTTATTGTGTTGTTAAAATGACTTTAGTTGTTTTAACTAAAGAGATATTTATTTTAAACGCTTTCGCAAAAGCGTATATATTATTCTTTCCAGTATGCTGAATAACCTAAGGCTTCTCCTATAAGTGTTCCGGTAGTACATTCTGTGATCTTTACGTCTACATAGTCACCTATTTTGTAATTACCTTTTGGAAACACAGCTACAATATTTTGATCATTACGACCACTCCATTCATTTTCGTTCTTTTTAGATTGTTTTTCAATAAGAATCTCTACGGTTTTATGTAGGTAATTTTTTAAATTATCACGCGACATGTCTCTTTGTAAATCAATCACTTCTTGTAAGCGGCGTTTTTTTGTTTCTAATGGAATGTCATCTTCCATCTTACGCTCAGCAAGGGTTCCCGGACGTTCTGAATAATAGAACATAAAACCATAGTCATACTTTGCATAATTCATAAGGTCTAATGTGTCTTGATGATCTTCTTCAGTTTCTGTAGGGAATCCTGTAATCATATCTTGACTAATTCCAATGTCAGGAATAAGCTGTTTGATATTGTCTATAAGTTTTTTATACTCAGCTGCCGTATGCTGACGATTCATTAATTTTAAGATGCGATCACTACCACTTTGAACAGGTAGGTGTATATAATTGCATATGTTTTTGTGTTTTGCCATGATCTCAATTACATCTAGCGTCATGTCTTGAGGATTACTAGTAGAAAAACGAACACGAATTTTTGGGTGTGCTATGGCTACCATATTCATAAGTTGGGCAAAATTTACTGCAGTTGCTTTTGCCATTTCGCTAGCTTTCTCAAAATCTTTTTTGAGTCCGCCTCCATACCATAAATATGAATCTACATTTTGACCAAGAAGTGTTACTTCTTTATAGCCTTTTAAAGCAAGATCATTGATTTCTTTAAGTATAGATTGTGGATCACGACTACGTTCTCGTCCTCGTGTAAATGGAACAACACAGAAAGTACACATATTATCACACCCTCTTGTAATAGACACAAAAGCAGTAACGCCGTTACTTTGTAGACGAACGGGGGAGATATCTCCATATGTTTCTTCTTTAGAAAGAATGACATTAATCGCTTCTCTGCCTTCTTCAACCTCATTCAAAAGATTAGGGATGTCTTTATAAGCATCTGGCCCTACAACTAAATCAACAATCTTCTCTTCTTCAAGAAACTTGTTTTTTAAGCGTTCAGCCATGCATCCTAATACACCGACTTTCATTTTAGAATTTTTCTTTCTTTTAACTGCTTGGTATTTTTCAAGTCGTTTGCGTACAGTGACCTCTGCTTTCTCTCTTATAGAGCAAGTGTTTACAAGAACTAGATCTGCTTCTTCAAGATCTTGCGTAGTGTTATATCCCTCATTTGCAAGTATAGAAGCAACAACTTCGCTGTCCGAAAAATTCATCTGGCAGCCATAACTTTCTATAAAAAGCTTTTTGGTATTAGTTGCATTTCCTTCTAATGTTAATGCTTTTCCTTGTTTATTTTCGTCTATTATTTTCTCCATTCTATTGATTGACTACAATTAATTGTCAATGATCGTGCAAAGATACAGTTTATAGATTATTATGACAAAGTGGCAGTTTTATTTTTGAATATAGTTTTACTACATTCGAAATTCATTGATAAATGATTATGTTATGAATAAAGAGATTTTGTTATTTGCATTAGTAATTCTAGTAATTTCTTGTAAACAATTTCCCGTAAATAAAACTAGTTCTTTTTTATACTTAGCCCATACGCGTGTTAAGACTAACGATAGTGTTTATCATAAAGTATACGATATCGATTTTACAGAATATGATATGTTATTGTTAGGGGGAGATATGGCCGTAAATTCCTTTGCTCAACAAAAAATAACAGCTCATCTGGATAGTATTTTTGATTTTAAAAAACCAACAACATTGTGGAGTGTAGGTAATCATGATAAAACATCAGATGAAAATTTTTATACCACAACGTTAAAGCAGAAATACCATGTTTATCAGAAAGATGATGTAACATTTATAACATTAGATTCACAAGATAGTCTAAGTTCTATTGTAGGAAAACAAAAAGATTTTTTATTTTCGGTATTGGATACTATACAAACAAGCTCTGTATTATTAATGACTCATAAATTAATTTTTATGAATGATCATCCAATTTTAGATTCAAAAATAGCTAAAATATGTAATGCAAATAAAGGAACATGTTTTCACTGCCATAACCCTAATAATTTCCAAAAAGAAATATATCCTAAGCTTTTGGAGTTGAAAGATAAAGGAAAACAAATAATATGGGTGGGTGGAGATTTAGGATATAAAACTTCTGAATTTGAGTATATCGATCCACAGGGAATTGTTTTTTTAGGAAATGGTTTTTGGTACCCGAAAGATTGGAATAAAGTACTTCTTTTTTCAAAAACAAAAAATAACCCCTTACATTATAAATTTGTTCATATAGATTCTATTTTTAAATAAGTTTAATTTTTTTCGACTAAGGGCTCTCGACCTAAAAATCATATGAGAAATGTTATTTGCAGTATATCTGTATTTTTCCGATGTGCCTATTATTGTAAACTGGTAACTTTACAATACATTTTTTTGTTTTGTAGTTTTTCTATGATGTCGCAAGAAATTGTTAATCAGGAAATATCTTTACAACACGATAATGATTTCATTTTTGCTATTGACAGGTATTATACTGCAGGCACTTTTATAGGATATAGTCGCTTACTTGAAGGTGATTTTATCTTTAAAAAGAGCAAAGATGCTCCTATACAATTAGATGTAAGACTAGGTCAAGAAACATATACTCCGAGGGAGCTTTTTGAAAGAAATTTTGACTTGTTAGAACGCCCCTATGCTGGCTATCTTTTTGTTTCTGGACAAGTGTCTAAAGTAGAAAAAAAACATATTTGGGTGCTTCAAGGAGAATTTGGACTTGCGGGCCCACAATCTCTAGCTGGTGATATCCAAATTGCATATCATGAATTAATAGATACATTTATTCCTGTTTGGGAAGGACAAATAGCAAATAGTGTACATATAAATTTTAAAGGAAGTTACGCTGTCGACCTTCATATAGATACAACTGCTATTTTTAAAGATATTGCTTTAATCTCGACAGCATCTTTAGGAACTAGACTTTCTTATGCAGAACAAGAAGTACGTACTTTTGTTGGAAAACGTTCGCCTATAGCAACAAGTTCAGTATACAATAGAATAGGAAATAATCACGAATTATACGGATATATAGGTATTGCATATAGATATGTGATTAATAATGCATTGATAGAGGGAAATCCATTAGGAGATAATTCTCCTTTTACATTAGATGCGTTGCCTTCTATAGGAAGGTTTAAATCAGGTGTAGTGTATAAAGGTGGGCGCACTACATATAGCATAGAATATAATTTTAATACAAAAGAAACAGTTAGAGAAGGACGATTACAATATACTGCTATGACTATAAAAAGATCTTTTTAGATTAAATGATTGTTACCATATATAATAAGAACGCAACCATTGCATGTTTCTAGCATCTCAATTAGTAAGTAACACTATATATGATGCTATTATGAAAAAAAATATCTATTTATTATTTCTAAGTGTTTTTGCATTGTTATTCTCTTGTAATAATGATGATAAAACAAGATTTGAAACCAGAACTGTTGCTAGCGCAGTGCTTGAGAGTAAAGATGTGGTTCGAGCTTCTATTGCTGTAGAGTCAGAACGTTCTATTGACGAATCAGGAAAAATATATACATACATAAATTATGTTTTTGTAAATGATCGTAATCGTGGTGTACATGTAATTGATAATCGCAATCCAGAAAATCCTCAAAAAATAGCATTTTTAAAAATTCCTGGAAATTTTGATATTGAAGTACGTAATGACATATTATATGCTGATAGTTATACAGATTTAGTGTTATTTGATATTTCTAATATAGATGCTATTACTTTTATTGATCGATATGAAGATGTCTTTAATGATTTTGGTTTTTCACAAGCTTCACTGACAGAACCTTTTGATCAAATAGAGTATGGAGATTATAACCCCTCTGAGTCTTTTATAGTTGACTGGACGTACACGGAGGTTCAAGTGGAGATTCAAGATTTTGGAGATGATTTTTTTCTAGAAGATGCGACTACTGCTTTAGGAGATGTAACAGGACAAGGTGGCTCTTTTGCAAGATTTAAGATTGTAGATTCTTATTTATATGCAGTAGACTTTTCAGATCTCTATGTTTTTGATATTAGTGTTTCTGGTACTGTAAATCAAATTGGAGAACAAGGAATAGGTTGGCAAATCGAAACTATTTTTAATAGAGATGATTACCTGTATATAGGAAGTCAGAACGGAATGCTTATTTATAATATTGAAAATAGAACAACGCCTCAATATACTTCAGAGATCAGTCATTGGCGAGGTTGTGATCCGGTTGTAGTAGATGGAGATTATGCATACCTTACGTTAAGAGGTGGTAATGAATGTGGTCAGGATGTAAGTGTTCTTGAAGTTATTAATATTGAAGATAAGAGTAATCCATATACTGTTCATGAATATATAATGCAAGAACCTTATGGTTTAGGTTTTAAAGAAAATTTACTGTTTGTGAGTGATGGGGCTAATGGATTCCATATCTATGATAAAACAAATCCCGAAAACTTAGTGCTTATAGAAGTGATTAATGATATCAATGTATTTGATGTTATTCCTCTTGAAGATAGATTACTTGCTATTGCAAATAATGTACTTTATCAATATACGTATGAAACAAATGGCTTGTCACTACTTAGTGAATTTGTGATTAATTAAACCCGAATTATGCATTAGAAAATCTATTACATCACAAAACCACTGCAAGC
>CAYYSK010000148.1:0-8614 GCA_964474345.1 uncultured Flavobacteriaceae bacterium | reverse complement strand
CGCTTTCTTTATCTTGTAGTTTACCACAACAAACAAGACATGAATAAAAGTACACACTTTAGCGAACATTCAATTATCAAACAACTACTAATGAAATCAATACACTTGTATTTTACACATATTTTAAAGATTATAAGGTAGTTTTTCTGTATTTTGTATTCCAATAAAAAACTCTAAATTTTAATGGAAATCAAAAAGCGCATCTTACTTTTACTTTTTGTGTTCCTATCCATACCTATTTTCTATTCTCAAAATAAAGGAGATTCTTTAAAATTTGTTTGGCAGAATAAAAATGAATTAGACTCTGTTAGATTCAATGCAATCGATACCTATTACAGTTTGTATACGTATACACATCCAGATTCAGCACTTATAGTAACAGAGTATCATTATGAAATAGCTAAAGAGAAGAATCTTGTTGAACAAATGGTTTGGGCTTTAAATCATAAAGGCATTATATATTCCTCTAAAGGTGATAATAAGATAGCAAAAGAATTTTATGAAGAAGCAGCGACTTTAGCAGAACCATTAAATAATCCTGTATTAACTGCTACGATTCATGGCAACATAGGGAATGTTTTTAGTAGACAAAAAGAATATCAGAAATCTACACAACATTATACTAATGCTTTAAAGGTATTCCAAGAACAAAAAAATCAAAAGGGAGAAGCCCGAATGTTAAATAATTTAGGAGGCATTTATCAAGTCATAGGCAATTATGATCTCGCTTTGAAATACTATTACAAATCACTTTCTATTTTTGAAAAAAACAATGTTCAAAACCGAAAAATAGGCTTACTCTTTTTAAACATTGGCTCTATACAATTATTACAAGAAAAATATAACGAAGCGATAACTTCCTTTGAAAAATCACAGACTGTTTTTCAATCACAAAATGAACCCATTTTTGAAGCGGTATGTATTACTAATATAGCTGAGGCATATCAAAAATCTGGTCGAACAAATCAGGCATACACTTATGCTAAAAAAGGATTAGAAAAAAGTACCGCTCTCAACCAGAAAAGAGGGATAATACAATCTCGTCTTATTATAGCGCAAGTGACTTATAAAACAGATGTTGATGAAGCAACAAAACAGGCAGAAACAATATTAGCTGAACTAACCAATGAAGCTAGTAAAAAGACAAAAAAAGACATTTACGAATTACTCTATAAATGTTATAAAGCCCAAAACAAATTTAGTTTATCACTTAAATTGTATGAACTCAAAACACAGTATCAGGATAGTATTCAACTAGAGCAAAATAATTATGCTGTTATTAGAGAAGCTGTTAAAAATGATTTTGAAGTACAGCTTTATGAAAATAAACTTACAAATGAAAGAGCACAAGCAGAGCTTAAAATCAAACAGTTAAAAAGCAATTTTTATATCATAGGAGTCTTTGTCCTTTTAATTATAAGCATCGTTTTATATTTTAGATCAAAGAGTATAAAAAATCGTAAAACAAGAGATGCACTTCTAGAAGAATTAGAAAGCCTCAAAAGTATTGAAAAATCAAATTTTCTTGTCAATTCAAATGCTTTTGCACTCAATCGAGAAAAAATAGAAAACTCCATAGGAAGAAAACTTAATGAGACAGATTGGAAGGTACTTACAATTATACTAGATGATCCTGTTATTCCGAATAAAAAAATTGCTGAGAAAGCATTTATGAGTTTAGACGGTATAGGCTCTTCGCTGCGAAGAATGTACGATTACTTTGAAATTAAAGAAACAAAGTATAAAAAGATATCTTTACTTAAAGACTCCATAAAACGTTCTAAAAGTACGTAATACATTATAATTTTTCATTTAACCATCCAAAGTATCATATTTCACCCCTAGGCGTGAAGCTTGATTTAGTAAGAATATTCAAATTTGTAGTAGTTATAAATCTGCTAAAATTTGAACGAATGAAAAACTACATCTTTTTATTAATGCTTCTCTTTGGGCTTTCCCTACAAGCCCAAAATTGGGAGTCCTTAGAGTATGAACAAGACCAACCTAATTTAGAGCATAATCCACTAAAAGGAATTGCTGCCAATTTTGGCTCAAATAATGGGTTTCCGCATAGTATTTCAAACAGAACGTTTACCTATGGAGAACTTGTAAATGATATTGGCGATTTTGAATTTGAAGCCATCGATGCATTTCTTGAAGAACAAGCGCAAGCGGGTCGTTTCTCCATGATTCAAATCAATATAGATAATGCCGAACTGATAAACCCGTTGATAGATGATTACTATGAAGATTTCGAACTAGAAGAAGATGGGGTCACTCCAATAGAACCTGCTCGCGAATTACAAACTTATAAGGGAGCGCAACATGATCTTCCTGATTTTTTAAACAGTGTTAATAGACTTTATTATCAAGGAAATAGAAATATTGATAATCAAGTAACTGATGTTAATGAAAATGTATTCCCTTTATCTATGACAGATAATGCTGGCAATCCATCAATGGTCGTAGATTATAATGATCCTGTACTAGTAGATGCTATGATTGCTTTAATTACAGCCTTAGGCACAAGATACAATGGAGACGATCGTCTTTTTATTATGCATTATGGAATGTATGGTATTTTTGGAGAATGGGATTTAGGTTCTGGAAGGGTATACATAGATGATCTTGTAGATGATAATCAAATTAATTTAGGGCTACAAGATACTGACTGGGAGATGAGTGATTTTAATCAAGGAAGAATCATAGATGCATTTCAGAATGCTTTTACAACTACAAATCTTGTCGCTAGAGTTCCCGATCTTCCAAGGTCTGAATCTGTGGGGTATAGTGATGGACTATATTTTGGAGCATCGCTTTCTGATGAACCACAATTTAATTACTTTTTTTCTCCACTTTTAAAACGTTTTAATGCAGATCAAAACTGGAAAAATCACATTATAGGGGGAGAAATGGATCCTATATTGCAAGGAAGAATATGGGGGGAGTTAAGTGCTGTAAATGACTTTAATTATACCGTAATAGGAGATACAGATCGCACGGGTGGTGTTGCTGTACCCCAAAATGTAGAAGACGTTTTTGAACAAACGCATCCTACTTTCATATTCCAAAATTATGTGTTACAGGATTTTACCATTGGTTTAGAAGGTGAGAATCATCAAGTTACAGGAGACATTGAGGTTTTTCCTTACCAAGGACAATCAAATCAGACATTTTGGGATAATGCCATAAAGGCTACCAAAAAAATGGGATATACCCTTTATGTGAATGAATTTAATCTCTCAGCTTCTGGAGGAAATCCTGCAGTTGAAGTAAATATTCAAAATACAGGAGTTGCTCCCATGTATGCTAATTGGGATGTAGAATTTGGCTATCTAGATACAGAAAGTAGTTTTATATCTCTTGGTGTTTTTGATACTTGGAATCTTAATACGATTTTACCCGACGTTGTTGATAATAAGCGTACATATATTTCAACAGAAAGTCTAGATGACGGTGAATATACTTTTATGTTGCGAATTGTAAACCCATTAAATGAAGGTATTGTATTACCTGATGGCACTCCAAAAATATATCCTAATGCTCAACCAGTTCGTTTTGCAAATACGACACAAGATGTTAATTTGAATGGATGGCTCACATTAGGTAATGCAACTATTATTGATGGTATGTTGGGCGACTTTCCAGAAGCAGTTACAAGTTTAGAACGTGATGAGAGTTATAAGCAAATAATGAACTTAGATACGCAACAAGAACTTAATGTAATTGTAGCTCCTGTAGCAACTCCCATTACTTGGGTTTCTAATTTACCGCAGATCGCAAATGTAGATCAGAATGGTATGGTCACAACCTTTACTTCTGCTGGAGATGTTGAGATAAAAGCATTTACAGCCGATGGTCAAGAAGTTGTATTTGATATCACTGTTACTCCTTATTGGGAAATCCCTAGATTAATTGAAGCTGAAAACTTTTTTGAGTATACAAAAGGCTCTCCATCAAATCCAGGTGCTAGAGAATTAACTATTGAAGCAGGCGAAGATGCAGGAGATACAACCATAGGTTTTATAGGCGATTTTGATATTTTTGAATATGCAGTAACAGTAAAACAAGATACAGATTTTGTACTTGATTTCAGAGCCGTGAGCATTTCTGGGCCTGGGGACTCTAAAGTAGAGCTTCTAAGGGAAATTGATGAAACTACCGATATACTTATTGAAGAAGTAACCTTTGGTGGTCAAGGAGTTCCTAATGGAACCTACGGTACGTTTTCGTCTGGCATCTTTAGTTTAACCGAAGGAAATCATATTATAAAATTGAGAGTTACACGTAGTAATTTCGATTTAAATTGGATACGATTTAAAACGTGTTTTACAACCACTCGATATACCATCGCTGAAGGTTGGGATAATGGAGTACCCGATGCTTCTGTAGAAGCTATCATTGATGAAGATTATGATACTTCAACAATGGGTCTTGGTAATATTAGCGCATGTTCTTTAATCGTTTCAAGCAACGCTAGCTTAACTGTCGCAGATGGGAATTTCATAGAAATAGAAAATGACATTACTGTAGAAGGAACGCTCAATATAGCCCATCAGGGAAGTCTGGTACAAGTAGCAGAAGATGCTGTCACTATCAATAATGGGAATATTAATATCGAAAAAACAACACCCTCTGTAGAAGGACGTAATTTTGTGGCTCTTAGTAGTCCGATGAGTGGAGAAACTAGAGATCAAGTATATGGGAATGCGCGAGCTGTGTTTGGTATCATTCCAGCTAACTTCATACCTTTCGATATTGATTTAATTACTTTTCCAGAATTTGACGGTGCAGAAAACTTTTTGGATGATAATCTTGATTATCTAGATGAATATACTGGAACTAGAAATTTACCAGACGCAGGAATTGGGTTATTGGTTTTCCCTTCACCAGATTTAGATACCCCAGAGACAACTTATGACTTAACCTATGATCAAGGGACATTAAACTCAGGAACTATCACAGTACCTATTAACTATAATGGTCCAGAAACAACCAATAATTACAATCTATTAGGAAACCCGTATGCATCTGCTATAGATATAAGTGCGTTCATCACAAGTAATGATGCAGTAAACGAAGTATATTATTGGGAGCACATTACGTCGCCTAGTGAAGATTTACCCGGATTTGGTTCTAGTAATTTCTCCATGAATGATATTTCTATACGTAACGCATTAGTAGGTATTTCTGCCGTAAATGGTGGAACATCACCTGGGGAATTCATGGCATCTGGGCAAGGGTTTGCAATCAAAGCAGATCAATCACAAGCCGTGAGTAATACAGCTATTACTTTTACCAATAGTATTCGTGTGACTGGAAACAATGATGATTTACGTACATCAGAAACTACAAGTACTGATTTATTATGGTTAAACTTAACGACCAATGCTTATGAAGATGCTGTGTCACAAACTGCCATAGGTTTTGTCCCACAAGCTACACCTGGTTTTGACCCTGGATATGACAGTGTACGTTTAGGAACATTTATCTCTCTATTTACAACACTTGAAACAGGTGAGCAATTAGCCATTCAAGGACGTGAAGTATTTAATTCTGAAATAGAATTAACGTTAGGGTTTGCTACTACTGTTGAAACAGAAGAGGTCTATACAATAAGCATTGATAATTTTGAAGGAATCAATATTTCAAATGCACCTGTATACTTAATCGATCAGGCCACTAATGAGGTGGTCAACTTAAAAGAGACTGATTTTAATTTTACAGCACAAAGAGGCATACAACCAGAACGTTTTACGATTGTATTTCAAGAACGTGATGTTTTGGATATAGACGAAGTACGCTTTCGCGAAAGCGTAACCCTCTACCCTAACCCAGCAACCCAACAGGTAACACTAGGATATGCAGGACAAGCTCAGTTACAAAAGTTAACGATTATAGATATGAATGGAAAAGTAGTGCGTACCGTGTCTTTAGAAAACTTCCAAAACTCACAGGTAATTAATACCAGTGAACTAGCAAAGGGAATGTATTTCTTAAACATTCAATCTGAAAAAGACAATATCGTACAAAAATTGATCATTAAGTAGGTTTTAGAGAAGTATTCTAGATCATGAAAAAGAAGGCTATAAAAAGCCTCTTTTTCGTTTCTGAGTACGTGCCAGCACCTATTATATACTTGCTGACACGTATTTTAATGGGTATATCTTTACATGAGCGATCACTAAAAATACTTTATACACAAGAACTACATTGATTTTTTATAAAGACTGTTAGCATTTAAATAGAAGGATAATATTAATAACGGCAGCTTAAACCTCCTTGTCGACAAGTAAGGAGGGTATTTATAAAAAATTAGAATATACGTAGTACTACGTATATAATACGTGTTTACCCTTATTTCACACGTAATAGTGAAATAATACCTTGCAAATCAATAAAAAAATAAAGCAGTTACAACATTTTTGTAGGTTTATTAATTTGGGGTGCAACTATAAACCAAATGAAGGGGGCTATTTTTAATGCCTCCTTCTTACTTTTAAAATTAAAAAGTAAAAAGAATTTGTATTTTTAAGAACTCAACTTTCCTATGTATAGACGCATATTAAAATATCTTTATATCGTTTGGTTTTTTATGTATGCACTATCTTCTGCTCAAAATCAGTCTGCTCACTTACAATCAACAAAAGAAATACTACAAATTATTACATATAACCATAAAACAGAGGTAATAGATAAAACGACACTTGAAGAAAAAATCAAAAATTATTATCGAGGTCTTAACCTTATACACCAAGTGACTGATAGTATAAAAATTGCTTTTCACAAATCCTATATGGGAGTACTATCTGACAATAATATGATTCAAGAATCTACTAAAAATGCAAAAAAAATAATCGTTATACTAGAAAAGAGAAATTCTAATGATGTAGCAATGGATGATATTCTAAAAAAAGAGGCTTATGCAAGATTAGCTACAAACTATATTAGACTACAACAACATGACAGTACTGTATGGGCATATAAAAAAGTAATTAAAATAGATCTCAAGAATCCTGAAGCTATAAATTCTTTAGTTGCCATGAATAATTTAGGGTATCATTTTTACAATCGTAAACAATACGATTCTGCGTTATTCTATCTATCCCATAAAAAAAACTATAAAGACATACTCCCCTTACATGGCGAGTTTGCTTGGAGTCTAAATGATAATATTGCATTAGTTTATAGAGAACTAGGCCAACTTGCAAAAGCAAAAATATTATTCATCAATAATTATGATTTTTATGATCATAAAGAATTAAACAACGGAAAAAAAGAACGCCGTTTCCGCGCTGGTTTACAATGGGCTGATATAGAAATACGGCAAGGGAATTTTGTAAAAGCACAACAACTTATTTCTGATATTGAAAAGAATCTTCATAAAGAAACTAATTATACTAGGTATACGGAATCATTATTGCTTTTCCTCAAAACAAAAAAAGTTTTTGCAGAAGCTACAAAAAACTACAATCAGGCTAACCAACTAACTAATATTTACCATAATCTTAAGGATAGCCTTACTACAATTAAAACCTTTCAGCAACAAAAAGATATTATTTTATTAAGTAATACGGCCTTAAATAATGCATCTGAAACACTAAAAAATGAGCAGCTAACCAACACTATTGAAAAAGAAAACTTACAACAAAAATCTATACGAATATTTGGACTTTTAGTCATTGGTTTTTTGATGACTTTATTAGCTTCTGGATATATTCTATACAAGAGAAAACAACAATTTTCAAAAAAAACACAAGAACTTCAAACGCAATACGCACATAGCCTTATTCAGAGTCAGGAAAAAGAACGGATTCGTGTTGCAAAAGAGTTACACAATAGTGTAGGTCAAAAGTTAGTACTACTATCAAAAAAAACAGCCCTTTCAGAAGACCAGGAAGCACAAGATATAGCCAAGAATACCTTAGAGGAATTACGTAGTATTTCTAGAAGTCTGCACCCTATTACGCTGGAAAATTTAGGGCTTACAAAAGCTTTAGAAGCATTAATAGATGACTTAGATGCAAAATTCCCTATATTTTTCACACATCAAATAGCAAACATTGATCAGCTATTTGATCAAAAGACTACACTCCATATCTATCGTATTATCCAAGAGCTGTTAGACAATCTGGTTAAACATTCAGAAGCAAAAGCTGTCTCTATAAATATCGCTCACAAACAAAATATGGTCAAAGCCATTATTTCCGATAATGGAAAAGGATTTGATCTTACAATACAACAAGAAAATATAGGAATCAGCACATTACGAGAGCGAACTAACATTTTAAGAGCAAATATAGATATAGACAGCGATGTAAATAAAGGCACTGTTATATCATTAAACATTCCAGTAGGAATATAAAACACAACTTAATCTTCCTATATAATAGATTAAAAAATTAAGATTCTATTTAATTATAGGTTTAGTACGGTTTCGCGAAAGCGTACTAAGGATACACTTTTTTAAAATTAGTTCTTCAAGCAAACATCTATAGTAACCGAACTACCAACTCATTAAAGATTGTTGGTTTTCATACGTACTACCACGTATTTAATACGTACTTCTTCGTATTTCAGACATAAGATAGTCACAATACCTTGCACTCAACTT
>CAYYSK010000147.1:0-8621 GCA_964474345.1 uncultured Flavobacteriaceae bacterium | reverse complement strand
ATGCTATATTTTATGGCACATCCAACCTTCATCACGAAGTTCTAATACATAATTCAGGCTAAAGTAAAAGCCCACAATATTGCAGGCTTTTAGAAATATATTATTTTATAATGGTATTTTAAATACCTGTTAGTTCTTTCTAAGGGAAATAGAAATTATATACTCAGGTATTAATTCGGACTATTGGAGGGGTTGTTGTAGAATTAATTTTAGCGTTTTTATTTTTCTTTAAAAACTTTCTTGCTTTCTTAAAATTTACTTCTTCTTCGTTCACGTAAAATTTAGCACCTATTATCATTAGAGAACTAATATGCTTTATCCTATTTTCTGATGATAATTTAGGAATCATGTTTTCTACGTTATTTGATATTAAAACAACAAATCCAACAGGTCGCCTATTGGTTGGGTAGAGTCTCATGTTTGGATCGTCTTTAATGAGTTTGATAGCAGAATCTAAGGACAAGCGAGCATTATAAAATGGAATTTCTGATGGTTTTGCATCAATTTGAGTTAGAATAGCCCCTCTACTATTTGCATCTTTTAAATAATCAATCATCTCTTGTTGATTATTAGATTCTTGAATATTTTCAGATGTTGAAATCATCTCTTTAACTTCTGTTAAACGAGTTTCACCAGTTGTTAAAAGAACCATTTGTTGACCAGATTTTGGTGTTTCTGATTTTTTAGAATCTCTTGACTTTGGAGCAGAGGTTGATGGTAATGCAGGATATGGTTCTGCATTTTTCTTTTGCTTATCTGTCATCCTATTGTAGATGTCATACATAAAAACAACATCTGTTTTTAAGAATGCACCATTTGGATTTTTGTTGTACTTCTTAGCAAGTTTATTATATGCCTGAATATCTTCTTTAGTTAGAGGTTTTTTGTCTTTCTTTTCAGGATAAAATGTAATAGGTTCTATAGAGATATAGGTTTTAGGAGCATTTGTATAAGGATGTCTTGTTTGTACATTAAGACTCTTATTTGCTTTTACGAGACGTATTGCTTTTTCAAAAGTAACTTGCTCGTTTTCATAATAAAACACACCTCCTATTTCTTTCATGCTCTTTAGATGATCTTCAACACTTGGAGGTGGAGGGGGTGGAGGTAGTTGAGCTTCTGGTGCCTTTGGTGCTGATGGCGGTGGCGGAGGAGGTAATAAACCTCTTCCTCCATTTGCTTTTGAATAATGAGTTTTTAAATACTCTTTATTTAATTTTTTGAGAAATTCTTTATCAGAGCTTTTTATTAAAATAGAAGGGTATGCTTTTGTATAATCAATTTCCTCCCAATCTTTAGTAATTGCATCTATATCACTTTGAAATGATCTGATCGAAGATTCCTTCCCATTTATAGATATACTATTGTTTTTTATTTCTATAACAAAAGCTTTTTTACCATTTCTTTCTGCACCTTCTACAAACTCATTTTTTTCTTCATCTTCTATATACTCGTTTGCATAATTTTGAGATTTTTGTTGCAATAAGCTTTCCAGAATTTCTTCATATCCTTCAGGATAACCTCCTTTTTCTCTCCAATATGTGTTTGACATAAGGTTTACTTGTACATAATGCTTTCCATAGTTTACAGCATTTTTTTCTAGAGTACTTTCTGTGAAGTATGGTAAATCATCTGGCTTGTAAGCTGTTAAGACTTCATTGCGAACTCTCACTCCATTTATCCAAATGCCGTATTGACTTGCGTCTAACCATCTTTTGAGATCTTGTTCTGTGGGATATTTCTCTTTTAATGAATTTTTAGAAGTAGTGCTTGGAAAAATTGTGCCCATATAAACTGACATTTTTTTTACACCGTGTTCTTTAAGAACTTCTTGCAACATAGTTATTTGATTTTTTTGATTTGATTTGGGCTCTAAAATTGTTGCACCAACGAGTTGTTGTATTTCTTCCTTTGTTCTATTTGTATTAAAACTTTCCAGAACATCTTTCAAGGAAGCATTTGTTGCAGGACGATTATTGATCATATAATTATTGTCATCTATAATTTTAATATCTAAGTGTTCTATATCTTTTGTAGTTTTAATTTTTTGGTATATGTTTCCTTTGTCGTCAATAATGGCGCCTTGTTTTATAGTAAAAGAAGACCGCTCATCACCTTGAGCAAACTCGAATCCTGTATCTGTTAAATTAGGCCAATACATTTTTCCTTCCTCTTGGTGTTTTTCTCTAATAGTCCAAGTGAACATTCCATCGTTATTTGTGATCACAAAAGAAACTCCAGTTTTTTCATTTTCCCACAAACCCGAAAATTGCATCTTTAAACTCTCAGTGAAGGCAATATATTTTTGTTCTCCAATAACTAATGTCTGATCTGTTGGATCAATTTTAATTTCTCTTTTTCCTTCTTTGGTGCTTTCTATAAAATAGTTGCCAGATTCTTCAGTAATTAACGTTGTATTATTACTATTTCCTCTTCTTAATGAGAGTGAACCATTTTCATTAGAAATAAGAATTGAACTTCTTTCTTGTTCTTGATCTATCCAATGCCCTGCAATAGCAAGATCACTTGCTTGTGCAATAATTCCTTGATTAAAGACCAGGACACAGCCTGCAATTATAGGGATGAGTAGTAACGCACTTATAGCAAGTCGCTTCTTGTTAAATGATTGTGATAACATAAGAATTCGTTTTTTTGTTGATGAATAATTAAATGGACTCTCAAGCGTAGTATGATGAGCACTACTGGCATAATTTAAGAGTATATGTTGATATTGATATATATTGTGTTGTTCTTGAATTGCCCCTTGATCGGCTAGAAATTCGTGATTCAATGTGATAGATTTTTTAGTAATCCAAAACAGTGGATTAAACCAAAACACGACTTGTAAAAACTCGATAAATAAGATATCTAAAGAGTGTTTTTGACGTACATGCGTAGCTTCGTGTGCAATAACTTCTGAAGGAATTTCTTTGTTTTTATACCGCTTCCG
This sequence comes from uncultured Flavobacteriaceae bacterium, assembly GCA_964474345.1. Lineage (GTDB taxonomy): Bacteria > Bacteroidota > Bacteroidia > Flavobacteriales > Flavobacteriaceae > Dokdonia. The sequence continues at coordinate 5,671 of CAYYSK010000147.1, read as the reverse complement.
CGAAAGAAATATATATTTCAAAAATGAATGTGGAATAATAGATTGTTGTAGGAGCGCTAATGTAAAATCTTTTTGATCATGGGTTTCTGCCGTTGTTATTTTTCGCTTTAAGCGAATTAAATTTAATAGAAAGCGTCCTCCAAAAATGAGTACGCCTATTCCATAAATAGACCATATGATATATGGGAGATAATTTGTTTTTTCTTCTATAACTGGAATTTCACTAGGAATAACATATTGATCCCTAGCTTGTGCAAATTCACCAATCCAAATTTCTTGAGGTGCCTCTGTAGTTGTGTATGTAAATGTTACTAATGGTATCGTTAATGAAAAAACAAGACTAGCTAATAAATAATAACGTTTAAAGTGATGTAATGCCTTTGCTTCAAGTACTATTTTATAAAACCCAAATAAAATAGCAAGGCACAATGTGCTTTTGATGATGTATGTAATAATCATTGCTTTCTTTTTTTAAGTTGGTTATCTATAATACCACGTAATTCCTCAAGTTCTTTCTCACTGAGGTCTGTTTCTTGTGTAAAGAAAGAAGCAAACTGAGAAGCAGAATCATTAAAGAAATTTTTAATGAGACCATTTACGTGTTTTGAAAAATAATCTGTTTTTTCTACTAAAGGGAAGTATTCTCTAGAACGACCATATTGTTTGTAGTCTACAAACTTCTTGTCCTGCATTCTTTTAAGCAAAGTTGCTATAGTAGTAGTGGCAGGCTTTGGGTCAGGGTATGCATCTATGAGATCTTTCATAAATGCACGCTCTTGTTTCCAAAGGAGTTGCATAAGTTGTTCTTCTGAAGCAGATAATGCCATTTCTTTCTACGTTTTTAGAATTAACTCTACAAATGTAGAATAAAATTTTAATTCTACAAGTGTAGAGTTAAAATTTAACAAAAAAGGCCCTCTTTTTAAGAAGACCTTTTTATGAGTAATTAGAAGGATTAATTTCTCCTTACGTGTACATCGCCATCAATACCTCAAATCGCACCTGTTACCCATGATGCTTCATTACACAAACTGGTTTATTGGTTATAATGAAGTTTTTGATAAAATGAGGTAATGCTTTAAGGTGTATGGCAATACATTATCGTTTACATTTTGATATGTAAACTGTATTAATTGTTCATTAAGTGCGTACCATGAACTACTGCAGCTCCTGCTCGTAATGCAGCTGCCACAAAAGTAACTTCAGAAAGTTCTTCTTGTGTTGCTCCAGCATCAATTGCTTGTTTTTTGTGAATTTCCAAACAATAAGGACATTGCGTAGTGAGTGCAACAGCAATGGCTATTAACTCCTTATATTTTTTTGGGATAGCACCATCTGCAAGTGCAGTTTGATCTAATTGCTGAAAAGCTTTCATAGCTTGTTCTGCATTTTTTCCTAATGTACCTAACTTTTTTAGGTGATTCATATCATACATAAAAATCTATTTTAAAATTAAAACATGGGCAATACTTAAAATATGTATTGCTCTTAATAAAGTGAAAATTAATTACGTCCTGCACGTACACCTCCATCAATATCCCAGATTGCTCCAGTTACCCATGAAGCTTTGTCTGATAATAAAAAAGTAATACTATCTGCTACATCTTGAGACGTACCATTACGTCCTATTGGGTGGAACGCATGAAAACCTTCAAGAGCTTTTTCTGCTTCTTCTTTTCCTCCAAAAACACCATGATATACTGGAGTAGAAACTACCGCTGGAGATACTGCATTTACTCTGATATTATCATCGGCAAGCTCCATAGCTAGATGTTGTGTAAGAGAATGTAATCCCGCTTTTTGCATAGAATATGCAGAAGAAGGAGTTGCTTTAACAGCTTGTTTTGCCCACATAGATCCTACATTTACAATAGCTCCTCCTTGTGTAGCTTTCATTTTTTTTGCGGCAGCTTGAGTGATAAAGAAAAAACCTCTATTTAAATCTTGATACGAATCATAATCTTCTTGTGTATGATCTAAAAATGCTTTTGGGCCAAAAATTCCAGAAGCGTTTACAAGATAATCCAAGTTATCCCAACCTGAAACTTCATTTGTGAAGTTCTGTACAGCAGCTGTATCTGTAATATCAAGTTGATGCTTTACAAGATTAGGAGCATCTGCTACTTTACTAGGTGTACGACCTGCAATATGTACTGTTACGCCTTCATTTAATAGATTTTCTACTGTTGCTAGACCGATACCACTTGTACCACCTATTACTAATGCTGTTTTGTTGTTTTTCATTGTGTGTTATTTATATTAAAATTTAAATTATAGACAGACAAGTCTGTCTTTTTGTAAGTATTTTTTTACGATATTAATTTTTCACAAAGCCCACGAGCAGTTTCGATAGGCCATATTTCTTGATGTAAATGACTTTCTGATAACCCTCCTTCATAAAGGACATATATTTGTTTTGCGTATGTTTTTTTATCTGTTTCTGTTAGTTCAAGAATTGTAGATAAAAGTTCTTCTATATAATTGATTAATACTTCTTTTCCGCTTTGGATTACTTTTCTAATTTGTGTATTCTCTTTTGGTATTTCTGATACCGTATTTAAACACCAACAACCGTTAAAATCACTTTGATTATAAAATGCTGCCAAAAAATCAAACAAACCAATAACTCTTTCTCTTCCTTTAGGGTACGTATTTAAAAATGCTTTTAATTGTTCAAAAAACACTTGATCTTTATACTGTAGATAGGCAACACATATATCTTCTTTAGAACGAAAGTGATTATATAAAGTAGCCTTTGCAATATCTGCTTCTTTAATAATTTCATTAATTCCTGTCAAATTGTACCCGTTCTCGTAAAATAAACGAGAAGCAGTTTCAATAATGGTTTGTCTGACAAGGTTGTGTTTCATAGTGCAAATATATATTATTTTTTCAAAAACAGACAAGTCTGTTCATTTTTAATAGTCTTCTTCTTTTTTATTCCTTACAAAATGGTTGGTTTTACTTCATACTGTATCGCGAGTTCTTTCATCTTTTTTGAAAAGGCAGTTCTGTAATATGCAGGCATCTCATGACTATACTGAAAATATTTTTGGTATTTAGGTAAGAGTTCAGGATAGTGTTTTCTATGGCTTGAAATACCAATGTTTTGCTATCTGCTTTTCCTGTTCCAAATAGGGTGAGGGTAGCAGGTAATACATATTGCGCTTTGTATTTTTTAAAGGCGCTAAATAACACACCCAAATGTGCTGTAGTATCTGAAATAAATGGTAATAAAGGCATTAAACTCACTCCAGAAAGAAATCCTTCAGATAATGTGTTTTTGAGACTTTGTAATCGTAATGAAGGTGCCGTAGCACCAGGTTCAAAAATGCGTCCTACAGCATCATCTAGTGTACTAAAAGAATAGGAAACAATAACGCTTCGACCTAATGATTTTTTTAAATCATCAGGAAGTATAGCTTGAGTATCTATTTGATGTAACAAATCATAGTCACGAGCAATCATATCTGATTTTGTGATGATGTGTACTGGGAATTTGTATTTGGCAATCAGTGCTAAAACCTGTCTGGTGAGTTCATACTTCTTTTCAATTTGTACATACGGATCGGTTGCAGAAAAGAGTACGATGATTCCATATTGTTCTTTTTTTGCTCGATTGTAAAGTTGTCTATCTAATACTTCGATAGCATTTGTTTTTACAGAAAGGCTTAATTTCCAAATTACTTCCTCGTATATAGCAATACATACAATTAAAAGAGCAACTACTGTATAAATTTAGAGTATAATCGTCCAGAAACCAAGGGTCACGTCGTTTGGTTTTATTTAATACCGATTTGATTTCAATTTCCCTTGGCATGCTGATGTCTTTCTAATCTGATTGCTACTTTTTTCCTAAACCACGCAGCTATGTTTTGAGTATTATTGAGTTCGCTTTCGTACTTCGACAAGCTCTGCATAAACTTCTTCGTCACTTTGTTCCTTGAAAGCGTATACAGTCACATATTTTAATAAGATATTATCTGTTATAAGGAGTCTCATTGATCCAATGAAAGTCACGATTTGTTAATCTAAATGTACTTAAATCTTTTGCTTTTAAATGAATTTTTAAAGAATCGTCATTGCTAACTCCTTCAAGATATAATTCGTCTTGATTTTCACCTGTGAGTTTATACGTAAGAGCATCATCAACACCATTGCTGGAAGAGATATAAATTTTAGTATTTGTTGTGTCTACAATAAAAGAAGTATAGCTTACATTATCATCCATAGCTTGTATACTTGCACGTTCTTTATAGTCAACAATAAGTCGTCTCCATCTGCTTTTATCTGTAATCAAAGGAGGGATTGTATCGTTATTTCTAATAAATGTAGTGGCTTCCCAAATTCCGTATAAATCAGGTTTTTCTCTTTTGTCTCCATAGAGATGCATTCCTTGATTTGCCTGCCATGACATAAGACACATCAAAATAATAGCAGTTGCAGTTTTAAACCAGAAAATTAATTTTTTATAATGTGAGTCATCAGAAATCTTATAATAATTAATTGCTGGAGTAGTTTCGTTTTTAATAAATATTTGAGCAAAACGTTTCCAGTCTATTAGAAAAATAACGAGACCCATTGCCATCATGTGTAACGATAATAGTTTTACAGGAATGTCATAAAACATATTCATCATGGTGACTTGCAACATCACTCCTGCAGTAACAAAACCTCCTAAGGAAATTGTTTTACGAGGAATTAATAATAGACCACCTAGTACTTCCATACATCCTGTAAATAGATTAAAGCCTTGACTATGTCCCATATAGGTCCATGCTAATCCCATAGGAGACATTTCTCCCAAGGGTTGTAATAAACGTGTTAAGGAAGGTCCAGGAAATTGAGATTTAAAGACTTTTATAAACCCATAAGTAAACATAAAAAAGATCAGGTAAATGCGTATGATAACGATCGTCCAATAAAACAACTGGTTATAGGAAGGGCGTTTACGATCTAAAACAGTCCATATAATAGTTCCGATAATAGATAGGACAGTCCCTGTAAATAAACTTATATACGCCATAGTTGTATCTCCACTACCTGTCGGGAAGTATTCTAAGCGTCCTGTAGAATTAAACATGTTTTTCCCAATCCAAACGAAAAGCGATTCAAAAAATGTTCTACCAAAGAACATCAAGAAGATATATCCTAAAAAATAAAGACAAATAAAACGGAATACAATTTTGCTAATGAGAGACCAATAAGCTCTTGTTTCGTAAGAAAGTATCATATAAGAATGATTGTTAGTGATGCTCTAAAATAAAAAAAGCCCTTTAAGTTGTTTGTAACCTAAAGGACTTTAGCATTTTATAAAAGGAATTTTATGCCTTCTTTAACGCTGTGAAATACTCATAAAAATATGGTATTGTCTCTATTCCTTTAAGATAATTCCAGATACCAAAATGCTCATTAGGAGAGTGTATGGCATCACTATCTAAGCCAAATCCCATTAAAATGGTTTTACTTTTCAGTTCTTTTTCAAATAAGGCTACAATAGGAATACTTCCACCACTACGTTGTGGAATAGGCGTTTTTCCAAATGTTTTTTCGTACGCTTTTTCTGCGGCTTGATATCCTATACTATCAATAGGGGTTACATAGCCTTGCCCTCCGTGATGTGGTGTTACTTTTACAGTCACTCCAGCAGGCGCGATACTTTCAAAATGGG